>NZ_JBEXSZ010000011.1:0-99426 GCF_040613865.1 Streptomyces sp. NPDC006197
CCTCACAACCCCGGGGGGCGCGCCGGCCCCCGCCCCACCCCCGGGCCCCGGCCGCACGCCGGTCGCCGGTCGCCGGTCGCCGGTCGCCGGTCGCCGGACGGCGTGGCGACGGGCTCACGTCGCGAGCAGCCCCAGATCGGCCGCCAGGCGGGCGCGGTGCCAGGCCGGCGGGCCGAAGAGCCGCGCCGCGCCGTGCGCCCGCTTGAAGTAGCGATGGGCGTCGTGCTCCCAGGTGATGCCGATGCCGCCGTGCAGCTGGATCATCTCGCCCGCCACCGCCGAGAACGCCTCCGAGCAGGCGGACTTGGCGGCGGCCGCGCGGCGGGTGAGTCCCGGGTCGTCCGTGGCGGCGGCGAAGGAGGCGCCGAGCGCGACCGAGCGCGCCGATTCGACCAGGACGTACGCGTCCGCGAGCCGGTGCTTGACCGCCTGGAAGGAGCCGATGGGCCGGCCGAACTGGACCCGCTCCCCGGCATGGGCGAGCGTGATCTCCAGGCAGCGCGCGGCGGCGCCGACCTGTTCGGCGGCGAGCGCCGCGCACGCCAGGTCGAGGACGTGCGCGAGCACCCGCTCGCCCTCCCCCTCCGCTCCCACGAGCCGGCCCTCCGCCGCCGTGAGCACCACCCGCGCCTGCGTCCTGGTGGAGTCCATCGTCACGGCCGCTTCGCGGTCCACGCCCGCGCCGTCCACGGGCACGTCGAAGAGCGAGACCCCCGCTCCCGACCGGGCCGCCACGAGCAGCGCCCCGGCTTCCGCGCCGTCGAGGACGTGCTCCTTGGTCCCGGTGATCCGCCAGCTCCCGCCGGGCCCGGGGGTGGCCTCGGCCCGTACGGCCGACGGCTCCCAGGAGCCGCGCTCGGCCCACGCCAGGGCTCCCACCACGCTCCCCGAGGCCAGTTCCGGCAGCAGCCGCGCGCACGCCGCCGCGTCACCGGAGGCGAGCAGCGCCTGCACCACGAGCACCGCGGAACCGAGGTACGGGACGGGGCTCAGCTCCCGTCCCAGCTCCTCGAGGACCACATGGACCTCCCGGGCCCCGTATCCGGCGCCGCCGTACTCCTCGGGGACGGCGAGCCCCGCGACGCCGATCTGCTCGGTCAGCGGCCGCCAGGCCGCCCCGCCCGTGTGGCGTCCGAGCACGGCCCGCACGGCGGACCGCAGTTCTTCCTGCTCCTCCGTCAGCCTCATGCCTCTGCTCCTTTCGATGTCGGTCGGGTACGGGGCTGCTCGGCCGCCGCCGGGTCCTCCGCCGAGAGGTCCCGGCCGCGTGTCTCGGCCGTCCGCCAGACGGCGAGCGCGGTCACGAGCCCGCAGACGACGGCGAGGACCGCGAGGGGAGCGCTCCGGGCGTCACCGGAGGAGAGCAGTCCGCCGGCGAACACGGGGGTGAATCCGCCCCCGATCAGCGCGGCCAGCTGATAGCCGAGCGAGGCGCCGGTGTAGCGGACGCGGGTGCCGAACATCTCCGAGAGCAGCGGTCCCAGGGGCGCGTACATCGCGGACTGCACCACCTGGCCGAGGACCATGCCGAGGACCAGCAGCGCGGGGGAGCGCGCGTCGACCAGGGCGTAGACCGGGAAGGCGAGCAGCACGACGCCCGCCGCACCGCCCAGCACGACGGCCCGGCGGCCGACGCGGTCGGAGAGCGCGGAGAAGAGCGGGATGGACACGAGGCCCGTGACCGAGGTGAAGAGCAGTCCGGTCATCACCTCGGAGGTGGCGTATCCGATGGCCGTGGCGTAGGTGAGCATGAACGTGCTGATCAGCGCCGTCAGCGCGAAGGGGCCGATGCCCACGGCGCATGCGCGGACGAGGGTGCGGGGCCTGCGCAGCACCTGCGCCAGCGGGACGCCGGAAGCCGCTCCGGCCTCGCGCTCCCGTGCCGCCCGCTGGAAGAGCGGGCTCTCCGTGACGCTGACGCGCACGTAGAGGCCGATGGCGAGGAGCACCGCGCTGAACAGGAACGGGACGCGCCACCCCCAGCTCAGGAAGGACGCGCGGGGGAGCAGTGAGGTGAGGGTGACGGCGACCGTGGAGAGCAGGAAGCCGATCGGGGACCCCATCTGCATCACGCCGCTCCACAGGCCGCGGCGCCGGGGGTCGGCGTGCTCGACGACCATGAGCGTCGCGCCGGCCCATTCCCCGCCGATGGCGACGCCCTGGACGACGCGGAACAGCACCAGGAGGACGGGGGCGGCGACGCCGATCGTCCCGTACGTCGGGAGGGCACCGATCAGGAAGCTGGCCACGCCCATGAGGGCCATGGTGAGGACGAGCATGGACTTGCGGCCGAGCCGGTCGCCGAAGTGGCCGAAGACGGCGCCGCCGAGCGGGCGCGCCACATAGCCGGCGGCGAGCGTCCCGAAGGCGGCGATCGTGCCGACGGCGGGATCGGACGCGGGGAAGAACAGTTCGCCGAAGACGAGCGCGGCCATCGTGCCGTAGAGCAGGAAGTCGTAGTACTCGATGACGGTGCCGAGCAGACTCGACAGCGCCACCCTGCGCAGCAGGGCGGGGTCGGAGGATCTCTCGGGGGTGTACGGGGACGGTGCGGGGGACACGCTGACTCCCGGGTGCGGTAGGGAAAGCGGTAGGGGAACGGGGGACCGACGAGCGGAAGGGAACCGGGGCCCGCTGCCCGGCCCGGGGCAGCGGGCGCCGTTCAGGACGCGAGGACGCGGGCGCGGCAGGCCGCGGGGGTGCCCCAGGCGTCGCGGAGGGGACGGGCCTTGCGGATCCACAGGGCGAGGTCCAGTTCCTCCGTGTAGCCGACGGCCCCGTGGAGCTGGAGGGCGGTGCGGGCGGCGGCGTACGCGGCCTCGCCCGCCGTGACCTTCGCCGCGGCGATCTCGGCGGAGGCGTGGGCCGCCCCCTCGGCCAGGGCCAGGGCGGCCGAGTGGAGCAGCGGCTGGGCGAACTCCAGCGCGAGGAGCGTGTCGGCGAGGCGGTGCTTCACCGCCTGGAAGGAGCCGATGGCGACGCCGAACTGGGTGCGCTGCTTCACGTACTCCACGGTCCGGTCGAGCAGGGCGCGGCCGAGGCCGAGGGACTGGGCGGCGGTGGCCAGGGCGGCGACGTCGGCGGCGTGCGCGGCGGCGGCGGCCACGGCCGGCCCCCGCGCCAGGACTGCTCCGCCGAGCGGACGGGCCAGCCGGCGCGCGGGGTCGGCCGAGGGCTGGACGGGCCCGGCCGCCTCCGCCAGGCGCACGGTGTCGCCCTCGACGACGAGCACGGCGTCGGCGGCGTCCGCGTCCAGGGCGTAGGGGCCGCCGGCTTCCGGGACGCACAGGGAGACGAGCGCCTTTCCCGAGGCGATCTGCGGGAGCCAGGCGGCGGCGGCCCCCTCCGTGCCGGAGCCGTCGGAGCCGTCGAGACGGTCGAGGAGCGCCGCCGCGGCGACCGTCTCCACCAGCGGGCCGGGCACGGCGTGCCGTCCCGACTCCATGAAGGCGACGGCCAGTTCGAGGGGCAGCGGGCCGAGCCCGTCGTGCCGCTCCGGGACGGCGAGGGCGAGGACGCCGGCCTCCGCGAGCCGCGACCAGAGCGCGCGGCCGGGCGTGGTGTCGCCGGCCGCCCAGGCCCGTACGGCCGCGGGGGTGTCGGCCGCCGTGAGCATGCCGTCGAGGGAGCGGGCGAACTCCCGCTGCTCGTCGTCGAGGAGGAACCGCATCACCGGCGTCCCTTCGGGAGGCCGAGCAGCCGCTCGGCGATGATGTCGCGCTGGATCTCGTTGGTGCCGGCGTAGACGGGGCCGGCGAGGGAGAACGTGAAGCCTTCGGCCCAACTGCCGTGTGCGGGCGCGTCCGCCGCCGCGTCGGCCAGTTCGCCGTACGGCCCGAGCAGGTCGAGGGCGGTCTCGTGGAGCGCGATGTCGAGCTCGGACCAGAAGACCTTGTTGAGGCTGGACTCGGCGCCGATCGAGCCTCCGGCGGCGATCCGCGAGACGCCCGCGTAGGCGGACAGCCGGTAGGCGCGGGCGCCGATGACCGCGTCGGCGACCCGGTCGCGCAGCGCGGTGTCGGCGGGGTCGGCGGTCTCCCGCCACAGTGCCGTGAGGCGTTCGGCGGCGGCCGTGAACCGGCCGGGGCTGCGCAGGGTGAGACCGCGCTCGTTGCCCGCGGTGCTCATCGCGACCCGCCAGCCCTGTCCCGGCGCGCCGATGACGTCCTCGTCGGGCACGAACACGTCGTCGAGGAAGAGCTCGGCGAAGGCGGGCTTTCCGTCGAGACGCCCGATGGGCCGTACGGTCACCCCGTCGGCGTCCAGCGGGAACATCAGGTACGTCAGGCCCTGGTGCGGCTTCGCGGCGCCGGGGTCGCTGCGGAAGAGGCCGAAGGCGCGGTCGGCGAAGGCGGCCCGGGACGACCAGGTCTTCTGGCCGCGCAGGAGCCAGCCGCCGTCGGTCCGTTCGGCCGTGGAGCGCAGCGAGGCGAGGTCGGAGCCGGACTCCGGTTCGGACCAGGCCTGGGCCCAGATGACCTCGCCGCTCGCCATGGGGGGCAGGACGCGGGCGCGCTGCTCGTCGGTGCCGTGCTCGAAGAGGGTGGGGGCGAGGAGGTTGATGCCGTTCTGGCTGACCCGGCCGGGGGCGCCGGCCGCGTAGTACTCCTCCTCGAAGACCAGCCACCGGAGGAGCGAGGCGCCCCGGCCGCCGTACTCCTCGGGCCAGGAGACCACCGACCAGCGGTCGGCGAAGAGGGTCCGCTCCCACTCCCGGTGGGCGGCGAAACCCTCCGCCGTCTCCAGGGAGGGCAGCGGGACGTCGGGCACGCGGGCGGTGAGCCAGGCGCGGGCCTCGGCCCGGAAGGCGTCCTCCGCCGGGGAGAAGTCGAGGTCCATCAGGCACCCGCCGCCTTCATCTTGCGTATGTCCATGCCGCCCAGCGCGTCGGGCGCGGTCTCGGCGTTGTGCGCGTGCGCGAGGTGGTGCAGGCCGAAGACCGAGTCCATGCCGGTGTGCAGGCCCTGGAGGTCCTCGGCCTGGTTGACGGCGCGCTTGGCGAGCGCCAGGCCCATGCGGGGCATCTCGGCGATCCGGGAGGCCAGTTCCATGGTTCGCTCCGTCAACTCCCCGGCCGGGACGACCCGGTTGACCATGCCGACCTCGTAGGCGCGCCGGGCGTCCATCCGGTCCCCGGTGTAGAGGAACTCCTTGGCGATGCGCGGTGGCATCACCCAGGGGTGGGCGAAGTACTCGACGCCGGGGATGCCCATGCGGACCACGGGGTCGGCGAAGAACGCGTCCTCGGCGGCGACGATGAGGTCGCACACCCAGGCGAGCATCAGACCGCCCGCGACGCAGGCGCCCTGCACCGACGCGATCATGGGCTTGGGCAGTTCGCGCCAGCGGCGGCACATGCCGAGGTAGACCTCGGACTCGCGGGCGAAGCGGCTCTCCGCCCCCTGCTTGTCCGAGTGGTCCCACCAGAGTCCGGCGCGCCGGTCGAACGGCAGGTGGGCGTCCCGCTCGGGGGTGCCGATGTCGTGGCCGGCGGAGAAGTGCCTCCCCGCTCCGGCGAGCACGACGACCTTGACCTCGTCGTCGTCGGCCGCGCGGTAGAAGGCGCGGTCGAGGGCGTAGGTCATCGCGGAGTTCTGGGCGTTGCGGTAATCGGGCCGGTCCATCGTGACGACGGCCACCGGGCCGAGGCGTTCGTAGCGGACCGGGGCCGTGGATGCGGTGCGGGCAGCGGACATCCGCCCTCCTTCCCTAACAAGTGTTTGGTAGGTTAACGTACGGCCATGAGCAACGTCGAGGAGTTCCGCAGAGAGGTCCGCGGCTGGCTGAGCGCCAACCTCACGGGCGAGTTCGCCGCCCTGCGCGGGCGCGGCGGCCCCGGACGGGAACACGAGGCGCACGCCGAACGCCTCGCCTGGGAACGGCACATGGCCGCGGCGGGATGGACCTGCGTCGGCTGGCCCGAGGAGTACGGCGGACGGGGCGCCACCCTGGAACAGCAGGTCGCCTTCCACGAGGAGTACGCCCTCGCCGACGCCCCCGCCCGCGTCGGCCACATCGGCGAACAGCTCCTGGGGCCCACCCTCATCGCCTTCGGCACGCCCGAGCAGCGCGAGCGCTTCCTCCCGAAGATCGTCAGTGTCGAGGAGCAGTGGTGCCAGGGCTACTCCGAGCCGGACGCCGGCTCGGACCTCGCCAACGTGCGCACCCGCGCCGAGCGCGACGGCGACGAGTGGGTGGTCACCGGGCAGAAGGTCTGGACCTCACTCGCGCACGAGGCCGACTGGTGCTTCGTCGTCGCCCGCACCGAGCCCGGATCCACCCGCCACCACGGCCTGTCCTACCTGCTCGTCCCCCTGGACCAGCCCGGAGTCGAGATCAGGCCCATCGTCCAGCTGACCGGCACCTCGGAATTCAACGAGGTCTTCTTCGACGGGGCCCGCACCCGCGCCTCCCACGTCGTCGGCGCCCCCGGCGACGGCTGGCGGGTGGCCATGGCCACCCTCGGCTTCGAGCGGGGCGTGTCCACCCTCGGTCAGCAGGTCGGCTTCCGCCGCGAACTGGAAGCCGTCGTCGCACTGGCCAGACGCAACGGCGCCGCGGCCGACCCGCTGATCCGCGACCGCATCGCCCGCGCCTGGATCGGCCTGGAGACCATACGGTTCAACGCCCTGCGCATGCTCGACGGCGTCGCCACCGGAGCCCCCGGCCCCGAGGCCTCCATCGGGAAGATCTTCTGGGCCACCTGGCACCGGGAGCTCGGCGAGCTCGCCATGGACGTCTGCGGAGCCGCCGGGATGCTGGCCGAGGGCGCACCGTACGACCTCACCGACTGGCAGCGGCTCTACCTCTTCTCCCGCTCCGACACCATCTACGCCGGCTCCAACGAGATCCAGCGGAACATCATCGCCGAGCGCGTCCTCGGCCTGCCCAAGGAGGTCCGCCCATGACCGGCACACCACCCCCCTACGTGCCGGGTCACGGCCTGCTCGCCGGACGCGGCGCCGTCGTCACCGCCGCGGCCGGCGCCGGCATCGGCGGCGCGACCGCCAGGCGGCTCCTGGAGGAGGGCGCGCGGGTCGTCGTCTCGGACGCCCACGCCCGCCGACTGAAGGAGACCGAGGCCGAACTGGCCGCGGAGTTCGGCGCCGACCGCGTCGCCGCCCTGCCCTGCGACGTCACCGACGAGACCCAGGTCGCCGCCCTCTTCGACCTCGCCGTCGAGCGCCACGGACGCCTCGACGTCGTCGTCAACAACGCGGGCCTCGGCGGCACCGCCGACCTGGTCGACATGACCGACGCACAGTGGGACAAGGTCCTCGACGTCACCCTCAACGGCACCTTCCGCTGCACCCGCGCCGCACTGCGCCGGATGAAGGCCGAAGGCGCCGGAGGCGTCGTCGTCAACAACGCCTCCGTGATCGGCTGGCGGGCCCAGAAAGGGCAGGCCCACTACGCCGCCGCCAAGGCCGGCGTGATGGCGCTCACCCGCTGCGCCGCCCTGGAGGCCGCCGAGTACGGCGTGCGCGTCAACGCCGTCTCCCCGAGCCTGGCCATGCACCCGCACCTGGTGAAGGTCACCACCCCCGAACTCCTGGAGGAACTGACCTCCCGCGAGGCCTTCGGGCGCCACGCCGAACCGTGGGAGGTGGCCAACGTGATCGTCTTCCTGGCCAGCGGCTACTCCTCGTACCTGACGGGGGAGGTCCTCTCCGTCAGCAGCCAGCACCCGTGAGACCGGCGCCGGAGCGGCGCCGCGAGATCCTGGACACGGCGGCCGAGGTGTTCGCCGCCCAGGGGTACGACGCCACCACCGTCCGCCGCATCGCGGACGCGGCCGGCCTGCTCGCCGGCAGCCTCTACTACCACTTCGACTCCAAGGAGTCGATGCTCGACGAGATCCTCCGCGCCTTCCTGGACGAGCTGTGGGCCCGGTACGACGCCGTGCTCGCCGCGGTGCTCGGCCCCCGGGAGACCCTGGAGGCCCTCGTCACCGAGTCGTTCCGGGAGATCGACCGGCACCGCGCCGCCGTCGCCATCTACCAGAAGGAGTCCAGGCACCTGCGGGAGCAGCCGCGCTTCGGCTACCTCGCCGGCTCCCAGCGGAGGTTCGAGGAGGCCTGGCTCAGGACCCTGGAGCGCGGCGTGGCCGCCGGGGTCTTCCGCACGGACCTCGACGTCCGGCTCACCTACCGCTTCGTGCGCGACACCGTCTGGGTCGCCGCGTCCTGGTACCGGCCGGGCGGACAGCACAGCCCGGAGGAGATCGCCCGCCAGTACCTGTCGACGGTGCTGGAGGGCATCGCCTTCCGTACCCGTATATGACATGACATCGTGGACATCGAAGAAGGAGCGGCCATGGCCGAGGCATACATCGTCGAAGCGGTACGCACCCCGGTCGGCCGGCGGAACGGCGGACTGGCCGCCGTCCACCCGGCCGACCTCGGAGCACACGTGCTCAAGGCGCTGATGGAACGCTCGGGCGCCGACCCGGCCGCCGTCGAGGACGTCGTCTTCGGCTGCCTGGACACCGTCGGACCGCAGGCCGGCGACATAGCCCGCACCTGCTGGCTGGCTGCCGGACTGCCCGAGGAGGTGCCCGGCACGACCGTGGACCGGCAGTGCGGCTCCTCCCAGCAGGCCCTGCACTTCGCCGCCCAGGGCGTCCTGTCCGGCACCCAGGACCTGGTGGTCGCGGGCGGCGTGCAGAACATGTCGCAGATCCCCATCGCCTTCGCCAGCCGCCAGGCCGCCGACCCGCTCGGGCTCACCGAGGGTCCGTACGCCGGCTCCGAGGGCTGGCGCGCCCGCTACGGCGACCAGCCCGTCAACCAGTTCCACGGCGCCGAGCTCATCGCCGCCAAGTGGGACATCTCCCGCCGGGACATGGAGGAGTTCGCCCTCCGCTCGCACCGGCGGGCCGCCCGCGCCATCGACGAGGGGCGCTTCGACCGCGAGATCGTCCCCTACGGGGACGTCACCACCGACGAGGGGCCGCGCCGCGACACCACCCTGGAGAAGATGGCCGGCCTGAAGCCGCTGGTCGAGGGCGGCCGGCTGACCGCCGCGGTCTCCTCGCAGGTCTCCGACGGGGCCTCGGCGATGCTGATCGCCTCGGAGCGCGCCGTACGGGAACACGGACTGACGCCGCGCGCCCGCGTCCACCACCTGTCCGTCCGGGGCGAGGACCCGATCCGCATGCTGTCGGCCCCGATCCCGGCGACGGCGTACGCCTTGAAGAAGGCCGGGATGACGCTCGACGACATCGACCTGGTGGAGATCAACGAGGCCTTCGCCCCGGTCGTCCTGGCCTGGCTGAAGGAGACCGGCGCCGACCCGGAGAAGGTCAACGTCAACGGCGGCGCCATCGCCCTCGGCCACCCGCTCGGCGCGACCGGCACCAAGCTGATGACCACCCTCCTGCACGAACTGGAACGCACCGGCGGCCGCTACGGCCTGCAGACGATGTGCGAGGGCGGTGGCCAGGCGAACGTGACGATCATCGAGCGTCTGTGACGCCGGCGCCGAAGAGCCCGCGCCACACGGCGTGACCGGTGCGGGGACCTCTCGGGGCCTCCGCACCGTACACGTCGGAACGCCTGTCCGCCGGGGTGGAGGCACCCCGGCGGACAGGCGTGAGTCCGGTCAGCCGGCGGCCGGCAGGGAGCCCAGCGCCGCCCGCGCCTCCGCCATCAGCCGGTCGACGAGTTCCGCGCAGGACGGCAGGTCGTCGATCAGCCCCGCGACCTGACCGGAGGCCATCACGCCCAGATCGGTACGGCCCTCGACCATGGACGCCTTGAGCAGCATCGGGGTGTTGGCGGCCAGCAGGACCTGGCTCCACGTCAGGTCCTTGCCGTGCTTCATCGCCAGGCCGTCCCGGACCATCTGCGCCCAGCTCATGCCGGAATCGCGCCGGAAGGCCCCGGCGTGCAGGACCGCCCGCAGCAGCGAGGCGGCCCGGCCCGAGCGCTCCAGCGCGTCGACCAGCCCCGTGCGCAGCATCCGGTGCGGCAGCCCGTCCACCTTCGTGGTGACCGTGACGTCCGTGACCGCCGCGGCGAGGTAGCGGGCCTTCACCGCGTCGGGAACCGTGCTGTCGGAGGTGAGCAGGAAGCGCGTGCCCATGGCGACCCCGGCCGCGCCGTACGCCAGGGCGGCGACCAGGCCGCGCCCGTCGTGGAAGCCGCCGGCCGCGACGACCGGGATGTCCACGGCGTCCACGACCTGCGGGAGCAGGACGGTGGTGGCGACGCTGCCGGTGTGGCCGCCGCCCTCCCCGCCCTGCACGATCACCGCGTCGGCGCCCCACGCGGCGACCTTCTCGGCGTGCCGCCTGGCCCCGATGGACGGGATGACGACGACGCCGGCGTCCTTGAGCCGTGCGATCAGCTCGCGGGACGGCGCGAGCGCGAACGAGGCGACCTTCACGCCCTCGTCGATGATGACCCGCACGCGCTCGCCCGCGTCCCCGGCGTCCGCCCGCAGGTTCACGCCGAAGGGCGCGTCCGTGCGGGACCTCACCTCGCGCACCGCGGAACGGAGCCGGTCGACGCTCATCGTGGCCGAGGCCAGGATGCCGAGCGCGCCGGCGTTCGCGGTGGCCGAGACCAGGCGGGGACCGGCCACCCACCCCATGCCGGTCTGCACGACGGGGTGCCGCACCCCGACGAGCTCGGTGAGCGGCGTGGCGATCGTGACGTCGCTCATGAGGGGACCTCCCGGTCGCGCAGTCCCTTCGGGTCGATCTCCTCGCGGATCAGCCGCAGTTCCTCGGCGGTGGGCTCACGGGTGTACGGCACCTCGTCGGGGACGGCCAGCGCGAAGCCGGTGGCCTCCCTGACCTCCTCGACCGTGACGCCGGGGTGCAGCGAGCGCAGCCGCATGGTGCGGTCCGGGGTCTCGAAGTCGAAGACGCCCAGGTCGCTGATGACGTCCGGGAGGCGGTGGTAGCGGGTCGCGGAGGGGCCGGCCGCGGCGGCCCGGTCGTAGCCGACGCCGCAGACCATGTCGACCCGCTCGACGAAGACGCGTGTCGAGTGCTTGGGGACCCAGTAACTGGTCGGGTTGTTCAGGGTGTTGACGGGCGCGCCGCGCACACCGAGGAGCTGGCGCTTGGGCCGCGCCCAGTCGCCGATGCAGCTGATGTTCTGGTTGCCGTACCGGTCGAGCTGGCTCGCGCCCATCATCACGTGCCGGCGCCCGGTGGCGACCATGGCCAGGTGCTGGCGGTACGGCAGCCAGCCCTCGACCACCCGGGGCGCGGCGCCCATCGCCGGCACGTCGGCGATGAGCAGCGCCTCCCCGTCGGTCAGCAGCAGGTCGGGGGCGAAGGTGAGCTTGGCGAGGCGGGCGCCGATCATCGGGACGGTGCCCATGGGACTGGCCAGGACCTCGCCCGCGTCCCGCCAGGCCTCGGCGCAGGCGACGACGCAGTACTCGGCCCGGGTCGCCGGCGGGGTCGTCGGGGTGGGAGTGGTGCCGCTCATGCTTCCTCCTCGTGGAACGCCGCGACCGCGGCCTGGTAGGCGTCCTCGTCGCCGGACAGGAACCGGGCGGTGAAGGCCCGCCAGGCCTCCGGGTCCCGGGCCGCCTTCACATAGGCGCGCTGGAAGGCCTCGTCGCGGTCGTGGTCGGGGGCGCAGGAGGTGAAGTGGGCGCCGTTCGGCGTCTCGACGACGCCGTCGACGAACGCCCGCTTGAGCAGCAGCGACTGGGGCCCCGCGTCCTTGAGCAGCTCCGAGGTCTCCACGATCCGCTCGCAGGAGACGTACGCGGCGTCGGCGGCCTCGCAGAACAGGTCGTCGAAGTACGGATCGGGGCCCAGGTACTGGCCGTTGCCGTGCGCGTCGGCACGGTTGAGGTGGACGAGCGCGGCGTCCAGCCGCAGCGCGGGGACGGCGACGAGCTCCTCGCGGTCGCCGTACGGGGACGTGACGGTCCGCAGCGACGGGTTGACGGTCATCACGTCGGAGGCGAGTCCGGCCCGGATGGGCATGAAGGGCAGCCGGTGCACGGCGGCGGTCAGGCCCCACATGAGCATGGCCTCGTCCAGCTCCACCAGCTCGAAGGCGCCGCGCTGCCGGGCCGCTCCGAAGTGCGGCTCCAGGGGCACGGAGTCGAGCGTGGCGAAGGCCGCGACCAGCTTGCGGATCCTCCCGGCCGCGGCGAGCAGCCCGACGTCCGGGCCGCCGTAAGACACCACGGTCAGGTCGGTGACGTCGGACCGCAGCAGCGCCCGTACCAGCGCCATCGGCTTGCGGCGCGAGCCCCAGCCGCCGATGCCGATCGTCATCCCGCTCCGGAGCCGGCCCACGACCTCCTCGGCGGTCATCGTCTTGTCCCTGCTCACGACTGCTGCTCCTTGTCCGTGTCGAGGGCCGACCGCCCGTCGGCCTTGCCGAAGGCGTCGCGGACCCGGTCGGCGACGCCGCTGAGATTGGCCTCGAAGGTGAAGCCCTGTTCGAAGCGGTAGCTGCGGTGGACGTCCACCGGGTCGATGCCGTTGATCGCGGCCTTGGCGAGCCGGATCAGCTGTCCGTCCTTGGCGGCGATCTCCCGCGCGAGTTCGAGCGCCGCGTCGAGCAGCCGCTCGCGCGGGACGACCCGCCAGACCGAGCCGTGCCGGTGCAGCTCCTCGGCGGTGACCGTGCGCGAGGTGTAGTACAGGGCCCGCATCAGCTGCTGCGGGACGAGCCGGGCCAGGTGCGTGGCCGCGCCGAGCGCGCCCCGGTCCAGCTCGGGCAGGCCGAAGGTCGCGTCCTCGGAGGCGACGATCGCGTCGGCGTTGCCGGCCAGCCCGATGCCGCCGCCGAGGCAGAAGCCGTGCACGGCGGCGACCACCGGCACCTCGCAGTCGTAGACGGCGGCGAAGGCCTCGTAACAGCCGCGGTTGGCGCCCAGGAGGGCGTCGTGCCCGGCCGTGCGCTGGATCTCCTTGATGTCGACGCCGGCGTTGAAGCCGCGGCCCTCCGCGATGAGCACGACGCAGCGCACCTCGGGATCGGCACCGGCGGCGCGTACCGCCGCGGCGAGGTCGTACCAGCCCTGTACGGGGAGGGCGTTGACCGGGGGGAAGTCGACGGTGACGACGGCGACGCCCTTGTCGGGGGCGGAGGTGGAGACACCCATGAGCAGATCAGCTACCTTTCCACCAAACGTTTGTTAGGTGGAAGATAGCAGCGGTTCGCACGCTGCGGGAGGTGTCCCTTGCCAGTCACCATCGATCTGTCGGGAACCGTCGCCGTCGTCACCGGCGGCACGCGGGGCGTCGGCGCCGGAATCGCCAGAGCCCTGCTCGAAGCCGGCGCGGAGGTCGTGACCTGCGCGCGACGGGCCCCCGACGAGCCCGTCGAAGCGGCCGGCCGCACGGCCCGCTTCCTCCCCCTCGACCTGCGCGACCCGGCCGCCGTCACGGCCTTCTTCGACCGGGTGCGCGGCGACCACGGAAGGCTGGACCTCCTCGTCAACAATGCCGGAGGAACACCCTTCCGGATGCTCGGCGACGGGGGAGCCGAGCAACAGGCCCGGGTCGTCGAACTGAACCTCGTCGCCCCCCTGACCGCCTCCCTCGCCGCGTACGAGGTGATGCGCCACCAGCCCGGGGGAGGGGCCGTCGTCATGATCGGCAGCGTCAGCGGCACCCGCCCCTCACCGGGCAGCGCGGCCTACGGAGCCGCCAAGGCGGGCCTCGACAACCTCGCCCGGTCCATGGCGGTGGAATGGGCGCCGCTGGTCCGGGTCAACACGCTCGTCCCCGGCATGGTGCGCACCGAACTGTCCCACCTGCACTACGGGGACGAGGACGGCATCGCCTCCGTCGGCCGCACCGTGCCGCTCGGCCGGCTCGCCGAACCCGCCGACATCGGCGACGCGTGCGTCTTCCTGGCCTCCGACCGCGCCGCGTACATCACCGGCGCCAGCCTGCTCGTCCACGGGGGCGGCGAACGCCCGGCCTTCCTGGACGCCGCAACGGTCAACCACTGAACGACCCACTCACCGAAAGGCACCCACCATGACAGGACTGTGCAACGACCGCGTCGTCGTCGTCACCGGCGCCGGCCGCGGCCTCGGCCGCGCGCACGCGCTCGCCTTCGCCGCCGAAGGCGCCAAGGTCGTCGTCAACGACCTCGGCGTCGGCCTCGACGGCACCGGAGGCGGCACGGGGCCCGCCCAGCAGGTCGTCGACGAGATCACGGCCTCCGGCGGTGAGGCGGTCGCCCACGGCGGCGACATCGCCACCAGCGACGGCGCCGCCTCCCTCGTCGCCACCGCGCTCGACGCGTTCGGCCGCCTCGACACCCTCGTCAACAACGCCGGCTTCCTGCGCGACCGCATGCTGGTCAACCTCGACGAGGACGACTGGGACGCCGTCATGCGCGTCCACCTCAAGGGCCACTTCCTGCCGCTCAAGCACGCCGCCGCGCACTGGCGGGCCGAGGCCAAGGCCGGACGGCAGCCCGTCGCCCGCGTCATCAACACCAGCTCCGGCGCGGGCCTGCTCGGCAGCGTCGGCCAGGGCAACTACGCCGCCGCCAAGGCCGGGATCGTCGGCCTCACCCTCGTCGCCGCGGCCGAGATGGGCCGGTACGGGGTGCAGATCAACGCGATCGCCCCGGCGGCCCGGACCCGGATGACCGAGCAGACGTTCGCGGAGACGATGGCCGCGCCCGAAGGGGCGGCCTTCGACGCGATGGCCCCGGAGAACGTCTCCCCCCTCGTCGTCTGGCTCGGCTCCGCGGCCTCGGCCGGGGTGACGGGGCGCGTCTTCGAGGCCGAGGCGGGCCGGATCACGGTCATGGAGGGCTGGCGCCCCGGCCCGACGGCCGACAAGGGCGCCCGCTGGACCCCGACGGAGGCGGGCGAGACGGCCCTGAAGCTCCTCGCGGCCTCGGAACCACCGCACCCGGTCTACGGCACCCGCTGACCGCCCCGCCGGCCCGGCACGCGCCCGCACCGAGGGTGCGTGCCAGGGCTCCCCGGTCCTGCCCCGGCAAGGGGCCCACCTGCTTTCCCGCTCACCGGGAACTGGCGCTCCCCGGCGGCGACGGCCCCGGCCTAGCCTCCCCGCACAGCCCCAACCGCCCCCGCAGGAGGGACCCGCCATGCTCACGGACCGCCAGAGACACGAGGCGGCCGAGCTGCTCCGCTCCGCCGAACACGGTGTCACGCCGATCGCCCCGCTGACGGAGGCGTTCCCCGGCATCGGCACCGAGGACGCGTACGAGATCCAGCTCGTCAACATCCGCCACCGCCTCGCGGCCGGCGCGGAGGTGCGCGGTCACAAGGTCGGCCTGTCCTCGCCGGTCATGCAGCGGATGATGGGCGTCGACGAGCCGGACTACGGTCATCTGCTCCACGACATGGAGCTGCGGCCCCACGACCCCGTTCCCGTCGCCCGCTACTGTCACCCCCGCGTCGAGGTCGAGGTCGGCTTCGTCCTCGGCGACGACCTGCCGGGCGAGACCTGCACCCCGGCGGACGTCCTCGCTGCCACCGAACGCGTCGTGCCCGCCCTGGAGCTGATCGACAGCAGGATCCGGGACTGGCGGATCACCATCGCCGACACCATCGCGGACAACGCCTCCTCCGCCGGATACGTCATCGGGGAGGGCCGGGACCCCCGCGAGCTCGACCTCACCTCCATCGACGCCCGGTTGAGCAGCGGCGGCGAGCTCCTCGCCGAGGGCCGCAGCGACGCCGTGCTCGGTGACCCGACCCGCTCCGTCGCCTGGCTCGCCCGTACCGTCGCCCGCTTCGGAGTGCCGCTGAAGAAGGGGCACGTGGTGCTGCCCGGTTCCTGCACCCGGGCCGTCGACGTGGCGGCCGGGGCGACCTTCACCGCCGAGTTCACCGGCCTCGGCTCCGTCTCCCTCTCGTTCATCTGAGGTGATCATGACCATCAAGACGAAGGCGACCGCCGCCATCGTCGGTTCCGGCAACATCGGCACCGACCTGCTGTACAAGCTGCTGCGCTCCGAGCACGTCGAACCCCGCTGGATGATCGGCGTCGACCCCGACAGCGAGGGCCTCGCCCGCGCCGCCCGCGCCGGCCTGGAGGCCAGCCACGAAGGCGTCGACCGGCTGCTCGCCCAGGACGAGAGGCCCGACATCGTCTTCGAGGCCACCAGCGCCTCCGTCCACCGGGCCAACGCCCCGCGCTACGCGGAGCTCGGCATCAAGGCGGTCGACCTGACCCCGGCGGCCGTCGGCCCCGCCGTCGTACCGCCCGCCAATCTCCACGAGCACCTCGACCGGCCCAACGTCAACATGATCACCTGCGGCGGACAGGCCACCATTCCCATGGTGTACGCCGTCTCCCGCGTCGTCCCCGTCGCCTACGCGGAGATCGTGGCCTCCGTCGCCTCCGTCTCGGCCGGTCCCGGAACCCGCGCGAACATCGACGAGTTCACCCGCACCACCTCACGCGGCATCGAGACCATCGGCGGCGCCGGACGCGGCAAGGCCATCATCATCCTCAACCCCGCCGAGCCGCCGGTGATCATGCGCGACACCGTCTTCTGCGCCATCCCCGAGGACGCCGACCAGGACGCCATCACCCTCTCCGTCAAGGAGATCGCCGAGCAGGTCGCCTCGTACGTCCCCGGCTACCGGCTGCGCGCCGAGCCGCAGTTCGACGACCCCAGCCCCGAGAACGGCGGGACGGCACGCGTCGCGATCTTCCTGGAGGTGGAGGGCGCCGGCGACTACCTGCCGCCCTACGCCGGAAACCTCGACATCATGACCGCCGCCGCCACCAAGGTCGGCGAGGAGTTCGCCAAGGCGCTCCTCGCCCCGGGCGCGTAAGGAGCACATCGCATGCCCTACTCGGACACCCTCGACATCCGGATCACCGACTCCTCGCTGCGCGACGGCTCGCACGCCAAGCGCCACCAGTTCACCGCAGAGGACGTACGGTCGATCGTCGCCGCCCTCGACGACGCCGGCGTCCCCGTGATCGAGGTGACGCACGGCGACGGACTCGGCGGATCCTCCTTCAACTACGGCTTCTCCAGGACCCCCGAGCAGGAGCTGATCAAGGTCGCCGTGGAGACCGCGCGACGGGCCAGGATCGCCTTCCTCATGCTCCCCGGACTCGGCGTCAAGGACGACATCCGGGCCGCCCACGGCAACGGCGCGGGCATCTGCCGCATCGCCACCCACTGCACCGAGGCCGACATCGCGGACCAGCACTTCGGACTCGCCCGGGAGATGGGGCTGGAGACCGTCGGCTTCCTGATGATGGCCCACTCCACGACCCCCGAGAAGCTGGCCCGGCAGGGCAGGATCATGGCCGACGCGGGCTGCCAGTGCGTGTACGTCGTCGACTCGGCCGGCGCCATGGTCATGGACGACGTCACCGCCCGGGTCGAGGCCCTGGTATCCGAGCTCGGCGACGACGCCCAGGTCGGCTTCCACGGCCACGAGAACCTGGCCCTCGGCACCGGCAACTCCATCGCCGCGATCAAGGCAGGAGCCCTGCAGATCGACGGCTCCACCCGCCGGCTCGGCGCCGGCGCGGGTAACACCGCCGTCGAGGCCCTGGTCGCCGTCTGCGCCAAGATGGGCATCCGTACCGGCGTCGACGTACTGAAGATCATCGACGCGGCCGAGGACGTGGTCCGCCCCGTCATGGACGACGAGTGCCGACTCGACCGGCTCGCCCTCCTGATGGGCCACGCCGGCGTCTACTCCAGCTTCCTCAAGCACGCCTACCGGCAGGCCGAGCGCTACGGCGTCTCCGGCGCCGAGATCCTCCTGCGCGCCGGCGAGCGCCGCCTGGTCGGCGGCCAGGAGGACCAGCTCATCGACATCGCCGTCGAACTCGCCGCACAGAAGTGAACCGACGGAACATCAGGAGGGACGAGATGACTGCTCTCAACGACGAGGTCCGGGTCATCGACGCGGGCAGGCCGCCGACGCGGTTCGCCCGCGGCTGGCACTGCCTCGGCCTCGCCGAAGCCTTCAAGGACGGAAAGCCGCACGAGATCGAGGCCTTCGGCACCAAGCTGGTGGTCTTCCAGGGGCAGGACGACGGACGGTTGCACGTCCTGAACGCCTACTGCCCGCACATGGGCGGCAACCTCGCCCAGGGCAGCGTCAAGGGCGACGCCGTCGCCTGCCCCTTCCACGACTGGCGCTGGTCGGGCGACGGCCGCTGCGCCGGCATCCCGTACGCCCGCCGGGTCCCCCCGCGCGCCAGGACCCGGTCCTGGACCTCCCTGGAGCGGAACAGGCAGCTCTTCGTCTGGAACGACCCGGAGGGCAACCCGCCGCCCCCCGAGGTGACCGTCCCCGAGATCGCGGGCATCCACGGCCCGGACGCCGACCAGTGGAGCGACTGGACCTGGAAGACCCTCCGGGTCGAGGGCGCCAACTGCCGCGAGATCGTGGACAACGCCGTGGACATGGCGCACTTCTACTACGTCCACTACGCCTTCCCCGAGTACTTCAAGAACGTCTTCGACGGCCACGTCGCCACGCAGTACATGGAGAGCAGCCCCCGAGGGGACATGGAACTGGGCACCCTCAGCTCCGGCCGCCTGCGCTCCGACGCCTCCTACTACGGCCCCTCCTACATGATCGACCACCTCTACAGCGACGTCGGCGGCGGCACGGAGATGGAGATCGTCCTGATCAACTGCCACTACCCGATCGACGCGAACAGCTTCCTGCTCCAGTACGGAGCGATCGTGAAGCGCCTGCCCGGGATGACGGACGAGCAGGCCACGGAGGCCGCAAGGCTCACCGCCGAGGGCGCCACCGTCGGCTTCGAGCAGGACGTCGAGATCTGGCGGAACAAGACCCGGATCGACAACCCCCTGCTCACCGAGGAGGACGGCCCCGTCTACCAACTCCGCCGCTGGTACGAGCAGTTCTACGTCGACGTCGCCGACGTCAAGGACGAGATGACCCGCCGCTTCGAGTTCGAGATCGACACCCAGCGCGCCAACACGGCCTGGCGCGCCGAGGTCGAGGAGAACCTCGCGCGCCGCGCGGCGGAGACGGAAAGCGGAGCCTGACATGCGAGCGGTGGAGTGCGCGGCCTGCGGCAACCAGGTCCTGTGCGAGAAGTTCAGCGTCGCCCACACCTCCGTGCAGTGGACGGCCGACGCGGCCGTCGCCTGCGCGGAGTTCCGCGACCGGGTGCGCCCGGGCGTGACCACCGCCCGGATGCGGACCTGCCGGGCCCTGCGGGCGAGCATCGACCGCGCGGTCGAGGACGGAACCCTGACGGTCGGCTCCCCGGAGCCGGATGCTTCGGAGTCCGGCGCCCTGGAGTCCGGAACCTCCGAGCCCGGCGCCCCGGAAGCCGGAACCTCCGAGGCCAGCGCCTCGGAGGCCGGCACCCCGGGCATCGGCGCCCCGGAGGCCGTCGATGTCTGAGCCCACGACCGGGGCCCGCACCCACCGGCTGCGCGTCGTCGAGGTCATCGCCGAGACGGCCGACGCGCACTCCCTGGTGCTCCAGGCACCGGCGGAGAGCGCGGACCGCTTCGCGTACCGCCCCGGGCAGTTCCTCACCCTGAAGCTGCCCGGCGCCGACGGGAGGCCGGCCGCCCGCTGCTACTCCCTCGCCAGCTCGCCCCACACCGGCGAGCCCCTGAAGATCACCGTCAAACGGGTCGCCGACGGGTACGGCTCCAACTGGGTCTGCGACCGCCTGGCGGCCGGGGACGAGCTGGAGGTGCTGCCCCCGGCCGGCACCTTCACCCCGGACTCCCTCGACGACGACCTGCTGCTCGTCGCCGGAGGCAGCGGCATCACCCCGGTCCTGTCGATCGCCAAGTCGGCCCTGGTCGCCGGCCGGGGCCGGGTGGTGCTGCTGTACGCCAACCGCGACGAGTCCTCGGTCGTCTTCCGCGACGAGCTGCGGGAGCTGACCGAGGACCACCCGGACCGGCTGCTCGTGCTCCACTGGTTGGAGTCCCTCCAGGGCCTGCCCGCCGTGGAACTGCTGGCCGCCGCGCTCGCGCCGTACGCCGGCCGCGAGGCCTTCGTCTGCGGCCCGCAGCCGCTCATGGACGCCGTCGAGCAGGCCCTGCGCACGCTCGGCGCGCCCGGCGAGCGCATCCACCGGGAGCGGTTCTTCTCCCTCGGCGCGGACGTCTTCGACACCCCTGAGGTGCCGCGGGACACGGCGGCCGAGGGCGGCGCGACCGCCGAGGTCGAGCTCGACGGCGAGACGCACACGGTCGCCTGGCCGCCGACGGCGCCCCTGCTCGACGTGCTCCTCGCCGCGGGCGTGGACGCCCCGTACTCCTGCCGGGAGGGCGCCTGCAGCGCCTGCACCTGCCGTGTCGTGACCGGCGAGGTCAAGATGCTCCGCAACGACGTCCTGGACGACCAGGACATCGCCGAGGGGTACGTCCTGGCCTGCCAGGCCCTCCCCCTCACCGACCGGGTCGAGATCACCTACTCCTGACGAGGAGACCGCCATGTCCCGAACCTGCCTGGTCACCGGAGCCGCCTCCGGCATCGGCAAGGCCACCGCCGACCTCCTGCGGCAGCGCGGCCACACCGTCATCGGCGCCGACCTCGCCGACGGCGACATCCACGCCGACCTGTCCACCGCCGAGGGCCGGGCCGAACTCGTCGCCCGGGCCCGCGAGCTGACCGGCGGCCGTCTCGACGCCGTCGTCTCCTGCGCGGGCGTCGCCCGCTTCGACCCCCTCACCGTCAGGGTCAACCACTTCGGTGCCGTGGCCACGCTCGACGGACTGCGTCCGCTGCTCGTGGCCGGCACCGATCCCCGGGCCGTGGTCGTCGGATCCATCGACTCCGTCCACCCGGTCGACCCCGCGATCGTGGACGCCGCGCTCGCCGGGGACGAGGAGGCCGCGGTGGCCGCCTCACGGACGGCCGTCGACCGGGGCGAGGGACACCTCGTCTACTCCTCGTCCAAGGCGGCGATCTCCCGCTGGGTCCGGCGCGCCGCCCCCACCGGGGCATGGGCAGGCGACGGCGTCCCGCTCAACGCCGTGGCCCCCGGCGTGGTCGTCACGCCCCTGACCCGGCCGCTGCTCGACGACCCCGAGATGCGGGGGCTCGTCGAGCGGAGCGTGCCGATGCCGCTGCACGGCCATGCCCGCCCCGAGCAGATCGCCCCGCTCATCGCATGGCTGGCCTCGCCCGAGAACGCCCTCGTGACCGGGCAGGTCGTCTTCGCCGACGGGGGCGCCGACGCGGTCCTGCGCGGCGACCGCGTCTGGTGAGGACACCGGACCATCCGAAGCCGCAGGGGCACCCGTACGGGTGCCCCTGGTCGTACACCCGTACCCGTATTCGTGCCCGCAACGAGGAGACGCCCGTGAACCCCCGTACGCTCGAACGCTCCGCCGTCGTCCCGGCCACCCCCGACGCCGTGTGGGCCGTCATCGGCGACTTCGGCGCCCTCGCCGACTGGCATCCCCACGTGCCGCCGTCCACCCTGGAGGGCGACCCCGCCGTCCCCGGGACCGTCAGGGTCTTCGCCGTCGACGGCGAGGCCGTCGCTCGGGAGCGCCTGCTCGACCGTGACGCGGCCGCCCGCTCGTACCGCTACACCCTCCTCGACCCCGTCATGCTCCCGGTCCACGACTACGTGGCGACGCTCGCCGTGCGTCCGCACCCCGACGGTGCCGAGGTCCGGTGGTCAGCCGCCTACCGGAGCACGGACGACGTCGTGCCCCGGGTGGAGTCGGTCTTCGGGGACGGCACGTACGGCACCGGACTCGCCGCCCTGCGGGCGCGCTTCACATCCAGTCGCTGAAGCGCAGCCAGGCCATCATGTTGTCCATCGAGGGCTGCGGGAGCCCCACGGGCCCCGCGCCGACCGGCTGAGCCCGCTTCTCCGGCTGCCGCCCCGGGCCGAACATCGACTGCCACACCGACCGCGCGCAGCCGCGCACGGCCGGGGCCAGCCGCTCCATCTCCCGGTGGACGCCGTGGCCGCTCACCGAGATCGCGGCGACGGCCCGGCCGGCGCCGCGCAGCGGGGCGGCCACGCAGAACACCCCCCGGTACCCCTCCTCGTGGTCGAAGGCCACACCGCGCTCCCGCGTCATCGCCAGCTCACGGCGGAAGGACTCCGGGCGGGTGATGGTGCGCGGGGTACGTGCCCGCAGCCCGTCCCGGATCACCTGCTCCACCGGCGCCCCGTCCCCGAAGGCCAGGATCGCCTTGCCCGAGGCCGTGCAGTACGCCGGCTGCCGACCGCCCGTGCGCGAGGGCACGACGGAGTCGTCCGAACCGCCGATGCGCTCCAGATAGACCACCTCGGAGCCGTCGAGCACCGTCAGGTGCACCAGATGGCCGGTGGACTCGTGCAGCGCGTGCAGATGGGGCAGTGCCGCCCGGCGGAGCCGGTTGTGGTGCGAGGCCATGGCGCCGAGCTCCAGCATTCCCATGCCGAGCCGGTAGTCGCGGCCCTCGCGCTCCAGCCAGCGCAGCTGCACCAGCTGGTCGAGGATGCGGTGCGCGGAGGAGCGGCGGATGCCCGAACGCTGCACGACCTCGGTGAGGGTGAGCCGGGGCCCCGCGCTCTCGAAGGCGCTCAGCACCTTCGCCGCCTTCTCCAGCAGGGACAGAGGCGGCATCCCGGCCTCGACAGGCTCGACAGCACTGGTCGTCATCGACACCTCCCACACGGACAGCACAGCCGAACGGCCCGTGGCTGGGTCCGTAATCTCCGGTATTGCGTGGAGATTGCCAGAGGATGACGGGCGCTGGGAAGGGGGAGTTCCGTCTCGGAACAGTAACGCGTAGGTTCCCTATCGTCACGGCACGACGGACCGGAATCCGGGAGGGGCGCCCATGCGCGACGACGACGTCCTCGCGGCGGTCCGCGCCCTCGCCCCCGCCCTGCGCGAGCGCGCGGCCGAGGCGGAGGCCCTGCGCCGGGTGCCCGACGCCTCCGTCGAGGCACTGGAGGCCGCCGGCTTCTTCCGGCTGCTGCGGCCCGGGGCGTACGGCGGGCTCGCCGCCGACCCCGCCGTCTTCTACGCCGCCGTGCACGAGATCGCCAAGGCCTGCGGCTCGACCGGCTGGGCGGCGTCGGTCCTCGGCGTCCACCCCTGGTACGTGGCCCAGTTCGACCCCCGGGCACAGGAGGAGGTCTGGGGCGCGGACGAAACCACCCGGATCTGCTCCTCCCACGCCCCCACCGGGAAGGTCACCGCCGTCGACGGCGGCTTCCGGCTCTCCGGCCGGTGGCACTTCTCCGCCGGGTGCGACCACGCCCGCTGGGCGCTGCTCGGCGGCCTCGTCACCGACGGCGACGGCCGCCCGGTCGACATGCTGACCTTCCTGGTGCCGAGCGTCGACTACCGCGTCGACGACGTGTGGGACACGGTCGGGCTGCGCGGCAGCGGCAGCAACGACATCCTCGTCGAGGACGCCTTCGTCCCCGCCCACCGGGCGCTCGGCTACGGCCCGGTGACCGTGCTGCGCTGCCCCGGGCACGACGTCCACCCCGAACCCCTGTACCGGCTGCCGTACGCGGCCGTCTTCACCACCGCCATCTCCACCGCCATGGTCGGCATCGCCGAAGGCGCCCACGAGGACCACCTCACCGCCGCCCGCGAGCGCCTCCGGGCCGCGCCCGGCCGGCGGGCCGCCGAGGACCCCTTCGCCCAGGTGCGCATCGCCCGCGCCGCCGGCGAGATCGACGCCGCCCGGCTGCAGCTCGCCCGCAACATGGCGGAGCTGTACGCGGTCGTGCGCGGCGGGGCGGAGATCCCGAGGGAGCTGCGCGCCCGCACCCGCCGCGACCAGGCGCTCGCCACCGAACGCGCCATCACCGCCGTGGACCTGCTCATGGAGAACGCCGGCCGCGGGCCGCTGCGCACGGGCGACGACGTCCTGCAGAGGGCCTGGCGCGACCTGCACACCGGCCGCGGCCAGGCGGCCAACGACGTGGAGCGGGCCCTGGTCCTCTACGCCCAGGACGCCCTCGGCATGGACGTCCACGACCCCATGCTCTGACCCGCCGGGACCCTCCCGCGCAAGGGTTCCCGCTCAGTGGGAGCAGCGCATTTCCCCGCCGTACGGCACGCCGTACGGTCCTGGCATTCCCCCACCACGACCCGAAAGGGGATGCCCCATGGCCGATGACGTCCTGGCAGCGATCCGTGACCTCGCTCCCGCCCTGCGCGACCGCGCGGCCGAGGCCGAGACGCTGCGACGCGTGCCCGACACCTCCGTCAAGGAGCTGGAGGACACCGGCTTCTTCCAGCTGCTCCAGCCCAAGGCCTTCGGCGGCCGCGCGGCCGACCCGGTGGTCTTCTACACGGCGGTCAAGGAGATCGCCAAGGCGTGCGGCTCGACCGGCTGGGTCGCCTCCGTGGTCGGCGTCCACCCCTGGCACGTCGCCCTGTTCGACTCCCGCGCCCAGCAGGAGGTGTGGGGGCAGGACCCCAAGACCCGCATCGCCTCCTCGTACGCCCCCACCGGCAAGGCCGCCGCCGTCGACGGCGGCTTCCGGCTCTCCGGCCGGTGGCACTTCTCCTCCGGCTGCGACCACGCCCGCTGGGCGCTCCTCGGCTGCCTCGTCACCGACGGCGAGGGCAACCCGGTCGACATGCGCACCTTCCTGATCCCCCGGTCCGACTACCGGATCGACGACGTCTGGGACACCGTCGGCCTGCGCGGCACCGGCAGCAACGACGTCGTCGTCGAGGACGTCTTCGTCCCCGACCACCGCGCCCTGAGCTTCGGCCCGGTCACCGCCCTGAAGGTGCCCGGCCACGAGGTCAACCCCGAGCCGCTGTACCGGCTGCCGTACGCCGGGGTGTTCACCACCACCATCTCCACCCCGATCGTCGGCATCGCCGAGGGCGCCTTCGAGTCCTACGCCGAGGCCACCCGGCAGCGGTTCCGCGTCTCGTACGGGCAGAAGGTCGCCGAAGACCCCTTCGCGCAGGTCCGCATCGCCCGCGCCGCCGGCGACATCGACGCGAGCTGGCTGCAGCTGACCCGCAACATGGGCGAGATGTACGCCCTCGCCGAGCGCGGCGAGGAGATCCCGATGGAGCTGCGCACCCGCACCCGCCGCGACCAGGTCCTCGCCACCGAACGCTCCGTCGCGGCGGTCGACCTGCTCATGGAGAACTCCGGCGGCAGCGCCATGCGCACCGGCCCCGGTCTCGTCCAGCGGGCCTGGCGCGACGCCCACACCGGCCGCGGCCACGCCGCCAACGACCCCGAGCGGGCCCTGGTCATGTACGGACAGAGCGCGCTCGGCATCGACATCCAAGACACCATGGCCTGAGAGGCGCCGACGATGGCAGAGCTCACTTACGAGTCGACCTCCCGCACCGCCAAGGCGGCCGGGCTCACCCTCCACTACCACGAGGCCGCGCCCGCCGGCCGGGCCTCAGAGGCGCCCGTCGTGATCATGCTGCACGGCGGCGGCCCGGGCGCCTCCGCGTGGAGCAACTTCGGCCGCAACCTCCCCGTCTTCGCCGAGCACTTCCGCACCCTGCTCGTCGACCAGCCCTGCTTCGGCCGCTCGGACAAGCCGGAGCTCGACAAGGACTACTTCAGCTACAGCGCGGACGCCGTCGCCGCCCTGATGGACGAACTGGGCGTCCGGCGGGCGCACTTCATCGGCAACTCCCTCGGCGGCGGCACCGCCGTCCGCATGGCCCTGAACCACCCGGACAAGGTCGGCAAGCTCCTCCTGATGGGCCCCGGCGGCGTCTCCGTCAACCTCTTCGCCCCCGACCCGACCGAGGGCATCAAGCGCCTCTTCGAGTTCAACGCCTCGCCCGAGCCCACCAAGGACCAACTGCGCGCCTTCCTCGGTGTGATGGCATACGACCAGTCCATCGTCACCGACGAGCTCGTCGAGGAGCGCTGGGCCTCGGCCACCGACCCCGACACCCGGCTCGGCAGCGCCCGGATGGCGGCCTCGTTCGGCAACCCGGCCTGGGTCGGGGACACGATGCTCTGGCGCGAGGCCCACCGGATCACCCACCCGGTGCTCCTCACCTGGGGCCGCGAGGACCGCGTCAACCCCCTCGACGGCGCGCTGGTCGCCCTCAAGACCATCCCCGACGCCCGCCTGCACGTCTTCCCGCACTGCGGCCACTGGGCCCAGACCGAGCAGGCCGACGAGTTCAACCGCCTCGCCGTCGACTTCTTCTCCCACTGAACCTTCCCGAACCCTCCTGAACCTTCCTGAACCTTCCACCGGAGAGGTGCACACCATGGACATCCGTGCTCTCGGCTACCTGCGCCTGGAGACCACCACCCTGGACGAGTGGCGCCGCTACGCGCTCGACGTCCTCGGCATGGTGGAGGCATCCGGCACCACCAAGGACACCCTCTGCCTCCGCCTGGACGACCGCGTCCACCGCATCGTCATCCAGGCGGGCGAGAGCGACCGGCTCCTCGCGGCCGGCTGGGAGGTGGCGAACGCCGCCGCGCTCGCCCGCGCCGCCGAGGAGCTGGAGGCGGCCGGCGTCGCCGTCAAGGCCGCCGACCCCGCCGAACTCGCCGAGCGCCGCGTCCAGGGCCTGATCCACGTGACGGACCCGGGCGGCAACCCGCTGGAGATCTACTGGGGCCAGGCACAGGACCACACCGCGCTCGGCACCCCGTACGGCAACCGCTTCGTCACCGGCGACCTGGGCCTCGGCCACGTCGTGCTCCCCGTGCCGGACGTCGAGGCCGCGCTCGACTTCTACGAGAACCTGCTCGGCTTCCAGCTGCGCGACTCGATGAAGCTGCCGCCGCAGGCCGTCCCGACCGCCACCGAGCAGCGGGACTTCCACTGGATGCACTTCCTCAGCCCCAACCGCCGCCACCACAGCCTCGGTCTCTACCCGGGCGCGCTGCCCCCCGGCATCGTGCACTTCATGGTGGAGCTGGAGACCCTCGACGACGTGGGCCGCGGCCTCGACCGCATGCAGGCCGCGGGCATCCCCATCGCGTCCAGCCTCGGCCGCCACACCAACGACCGCATGGTGTCCTTCTACGCCCAGGCCCCCGGCGGCTTCCAGGTCGAGTACGGCTGGGACGGCCTCGTCGTCGACCCCGCCACCTGGGTCGCGAAGGAGATCACCGCCGACAGCTTCTGGGGCCACCAGTGGAACGGCTGATCCCGCCCTCCGAGTTCCGGGACGTGCTCGGCCGCTTCGCCAGCGGCATCACGGTGGTGGCGACGCTCGACGCCGACAGCGCGGAGCCCGTCGGCTTCGCCTGCCAGTCCTTCGCCTCCCTCTCCCTCGACCCCCCGCTGGTCATGCTGGCCGTCGGCAGGAACTCCACCAGCTGGCCGAGGATCGAGCGCGCGGGCCGCTTCTGCGTCAACATCCTCGCCGAGGACCAGCAGGACACCTGCGCCGCGCTCGGTCGCAGCGGCCCCGACAAGTTCGCCGGAGTGCCCTGGAGCGCCGGCGCGCACGGCACCGTACGCGTCGACGGAGCCCTCGCCCACGTGGAGTGCGAACTCGACGCGGTCTACGAGGCCGGGGACCACCACCTGGTCACCGCGCAGGTGGTGGCGCTCGACGCCGGCGAGGACGGCCGGCCGCTGCTGTTCTTCCGCAGCCGCTACGCCGTGGGAGCCTTCTGATGCCGATCGACGCCGAGAAGGCGACCTCCGCGCCGCCGGTGCGCACCGACGTCCGGTGGGACGAGCGCGACGTACGGCTCTACCATCTCGCCCTCGGCGCCGGCGTCCCCGAGACCGACCCGCGCGAACTGCGCTACACCTACGAAGGACACGAGCGGGGCCTCCAGGTCCTGCCCACCTTCGGGGTCGTCGCGGGAGGCACCGGCGGCGTCGGCTTCCAGGTCTTCGACCTGCCGGGCGTCGACATCGACCTGGCGAAGGTGCTGCACGGCGGCCAGGAGATCACCGTGCACCGCCCGCTGCCCACCGCCGCCCGGGCGACCGCGTTCACCCGCGCCGCGGCCGTGCACGACAAGGGCAAGGCCGCCGTCGTCGTCCAGGAGTCCACCCTCCTCGGCGAGGACGGCGAGCCGCTGATCACCCAGCGCAACCAGATCTTCGTCCACGGGGAGGGCGGCTTCGGCGGCGACCGAGGCCCCTCCGAGCGCCTCCCCGCCCCCGACCGCGAGCCCGATCTGACGGCCGAGATCCCGACGCTCCGTCAGCAGGCCCTGCTCTACCGGCTCACCGGCGACTGGAACCCGCTGCACGCCGACCCCGCCACCGCCCGGCGGGCCGGCCACGACCGCCCCGTCCTGCACGGGCTCTGCACCTTCGGGATGGCGGTCAAGGCCGTCACCGACCGCCTCCTCGGCGGCGACGCGAGCGCGGTCGCCGCCTGCCGCACCCGCTTCGCCGGGGTCTTCTTCCCCGGCGAGACCCTGCGGCTGCGCGTCTGGGACACCCCCGACGGCTACCGGCTGACGGCCACGGCCGCGGACCGCGAGGACGCGCCGGTCCTCACCGACGCGCGGATCACCGCGCGATGACCCGGCGGCCGGGGCGGGGGACGGCCCGCCCCGGCCGCCGACCCACCTCCTGCCTCTCCGACACGACCCGGGAGAACGCGATGAACGACACATGGGACCACACGTACGACGTGGTGGTCGTCGGCTCCGGCGCCGCCGGCATGGCCGCGGCCATCACCGCCCGACTGCGCGGACTGACCGCCCTGGTGGTGGAGAAGACCGACGTCTACGGCGGCTCGACCGCCCTGTCCGGCGGCGCGATCTGGGTCCCGAACAACTTCCACCTGGACGCCGCCGGCCTCGGCGACACACCCGAGAAGGCCCGCGCCTACCTGGACGCCACGGTCGGCGACCGGGTCCCCGCCGAGCGCAAGGACGCTTACGTCACCCACGGACCGCGGATGATACGGGAGTTCCACGACCGCACGGCCGTGAGGTTCGTCTACACCCCCGGCTACTCCGACTACTACCCCGAGCGGCTCGGCGGCTACCCGCAGGGCCGCTCCGTCGAACCGCAGATCTTCGACTTCGGGAAGCTGGGCCCAGAACAGCGCGCCACCATGCGCCGCGCCGGCCTGCCCACCTACGGCCTCACCATCACCTCCAAGGACTTCCGGCAGCTGAACATGGTGGGACGCACCTGGGCCGGCCGCCGCACCGCCGTCAAGGTCGGCGCCCGGGCGGTCGGGGCGAAGCTCACCGGCAAGGAACCGCTCTCCCTCGGCGAGGCGCTGATCGCCCGCATGCGGCACTCGCTCGACACCCTCGGCGCGGACCTGTGGCTCTCCGCCCCGCTGACCGGCCTCGTCGAGGAGGACGGCCGGGTCACCGGCGTCCGGGTCACGAGGGACGGCCGGGAGCTCACCGTCCGGGCGACCGGCGGCGTCGTCCTCGCCTCCGGGGGCTTCTCCCACGACCAGCGGCTCCGCGAGAAGCACCTGCCGGCGCCCACCTCCACCGAGTGGAGCTGCGCGGCCGACGGCCAGACCGGCGACGCCCTGGAACCGGCCGTGGCCCTCGGCGCCGCGACCGACCTGATGGACCGGGTCTGGGGCGCGCCGTCGGTGGTGCCTCCCGAGGGGAAGCCGTTCTTCCTCGTCGCCGACCGCGGCATCCCCGGCATGGTGATCGTCGACGCGGCGGGGGAGCGCTACGCCAACGAGGCCGCCCCGTACCACGAGTTCGTCGACGCCATGTACGCCAACGACAGGCCCGGGGCGACCACCGTGCCGTCCTGGCTGATCCTCGACGCCACCGCCAAGGCCCGCTACGTCTTCATGGGCCTCTTCCCGGGCCAGGCGTTCCCCAAGCCGTGGCTGGAGAGCGGCTTCGTCAAGAAGGCCGCGACCGTCGAGGAGCTGGCCGACCGGATCGGCGTCGCCCCGGAGCGGCTGCGGGCCACCGTGGACCGCTTCAACGGCTTCGCCCGCGCCGGCCGCGACGAGGACTTCCACCGCGGCGACAGCGTCTACGACCGCTACTACGGCGACCCCACCCTGCCCAATCCCAACCTGGCGCCGCTGGAGAAGGGCCCCTACTTCGCGATCCCCGTCCACCCCGGCGACATCGGCACCAAGGGCGGCCTGGTCACCGACGCCACCGCCCGCGTGCTGCGGGAGGACGGCACGCCCATCGACGGCCTGTACGCCTCCGGCAACGTCTCGTCCGCCGTCATGGGCGAGACCTACCCGGGACCCGGCGCGACCATCGGCCCCGCCATGACCTTCAGCTGGCTCGCGGCCGACCACATCGCCCGGACGCGCTCCGCCGAGACGCGGTGAACGGCCCGGTGACGGACCCGCGGGGCGGGGCGAGGGGCCCGGTGACGGACCTGCGGGGCAGAACGGTGATCATCACCGGCGGGGCGCGGGGGATCGGCGCGGAGACCGGCCGGGTGGCCGTCGAGTCCGGCGCCCGGGTCGTCCTCACCGACGTACGGGAGGAGGAGGGGCGGGCCGCGGCGGAACGGCTCGGCGGTCACGCCCGGTTCGTCCGCCACGACGTCACCTCCGAGGACGACTGGCGCGCGGTCGTCGACTTCACGGCCGCCACGTTCGGCCGGGTGGACGGCCTCGTCAACAACGCGGGGATCTCGGGCGGTTCCCACCTCCTGGAGGAGCAGACGGCCGAGGCCTTCCGGCGCGTCGTCGACATCGACCTCACCGGGGTCTTCCTCGGCATGCGGGCCGTGATCCCGGCGATGCGGGAGAACGGCGGCGGCTCGATCGTCAACGTCTCCTCCGCCGCCGGTCTCATGGGCCTGGCCAGGACCGCCGGCTACGGCGCGGCCAAGTGGGGCGTGCGCGGGCTCACCAAGCTCGGCGCGGTGGAGCTCGGCGCCGCCCGGATCCGCGTCAATTCCGTCCACCCCGGCATGATCCACACCCCGATGACCGCCCACGTGGGCATCGAGCGTGGCGAGGGGAAGTATCCGAACACGCCGATGGGGCGGGTCGGCGAGCCCCAGGAGATCGCGCGGGCGGTCGCCTTCCTGCTCTCGGACGCCGCCTCGTACGTCACCGGCGCCGAACTGGCCGTCGACGGCGGCTGGACGACCGGCCCGACCCTCCGACCGATCGAGGAGAACCCCTGATGCCCGTCGACCTCACAGGAAAGGTCGCGCTGGTCACCGGCGCGGCACGCGGCATGGGCGAGGCCGAGGCCCGCCTGTTCGCCGCCCTCGGCGCGAAGGTCGTCCTCACCGACGTCCTGGAACGGGAGGGAGGGGCGACCGCCGCCTCCCTCGGCGCCGCTGCCCGCTTCGTACGCCACGACGTGACCGACGAGCGGTCCTGGGCGACCGCCGTGGCCGCCGCCCTGGACGCCTTCGGCCGGCTCGACGTCCTCGTCAACAACGCCGCGATCTACTCCACCTCGCCCATCACCGAGGAGGACCCGGCCCGCCTGGAGGCGATCCTCCGCGTCAACCTGATCGGCCCGTTCCTCGGCGTCCGCGCCGTCGCCGGAGCGATGAAGGAGAGCGGCGGCGGGTCCATCGTCAACATCTCCTCGCAGGCCGGCCTCCAGGGCATCTGGGGACACGGCGCGTACGGAGCCGCGAAATGGGGTCTGCGCGGCCTGACCAGAACGGCCGCCCTGGAGCTCGGCCCCGACGGCATCCGGGTCAACTCCGTCCACCCCGGAGCCATCGCCACCGCCATGACCGCACACCTGGGCACCAGGGAGCATCCGGCCGCCCCGCTCGGACGGGTGGGGGAGCCCGAGGAGGTCGCCCGCCTCGTCGCCTTCCTCGCCTCCGACGACTCCTCCTACCTGTCCGGCGCCGAACTCGCGGTGGACGGCGGCGCGTCGGCCGGCCGCATGCCCGCCCTCACCCCGAAGGAGACGAACGCGTGAACCGACCCGACCCCGAACGGAGCGACGCGTGAACCGACCCGACCCCGAGGTCCAGGCGGTCATCGACCTGGCCACCGCCGGCTTCCCCCCGCTGGCGACGGAGATGACGGACATCGCCGAGGTGCGCGCCTTCTTCGCCGCCCGCCCCAAGCCGCACGTCCCGCCACCGCCCGTCGCCCGCGTCACGGACGAGGACGCCGACGGCGTGCCCGTACGCGTCTACGACCCGGCCGTCCACGAGACCGCCCCCGTGATCGTCTTCTGTCACGGGGGCGGCTTCGTCCTCTGCGACCTCGACAGCCACGACCACTTCTGCCGCTCCCTCGCCCGCGCCACGGAGGCGATCGTCGTCTCCGTCGACTACCGGCGCGCCCCCGAGCACCCCTTCCCCGCCGCCCCCGAGGACGCCTACACGGCCCTGCTGTGGGCGGCGGAGGCCTACCCGGGCCGGCGGATCGCCGTCGCCGGGGACAGCGCGGGCGCCAACCTCGCCACCGTCCTGACCCTGCTCTCCCGCGACCGGGGCGGCCCCGAGATCGCCTGCCAGGCGCTCTACTACCCGATGCTCGATCCCACCCGCTCCCGCCCCTCCCACCGGGAGAACGCCCAGGGTTACTTCCTCACCGCCGACCACCTGCGCTGGTACTGGGACGGCTATCTGCAGGCCCCGGCGCACCGCACCAGCCCCTACGCGGCCCCGCTGGCGGGCGCCGACCTGTCCGGACTGCCGCCGGCCCAGGTGGTCACCGCCGGCTTCGACCCCCTCCGGGACGACGGCCTGGCGTACGCGGAGGCCCTCACCGCCGCGGGCGTCCCCGTGGAGGCCCGCCACCACGCCGGGATGTTCCACGGCTTCCTCTCCATGGCGGGCGCCCTGCCCGCGGCGGCCGAGGCCCGCGAGACCGCCTTCGCCGCCCTGCGCGAGGCCCTCGCCCCGCGCTGACCGGGACGTACGCGCGCGTGCGCCCCGCCCCACCTGGCCGGTGGGGCGGGGCGCTTTCACGCATCGGTTCGCATCAGTCCCGTATCAGCGTGAACCCCTTGTACCCCGAGGCCGCGACGTCCGCGATGATCTCCCCGTACACCCCGAAGCCCCCGATGAACGGCATGAACACCCGGGGCTTCCCGGGGATGTTGGCCCCCAGGTACCAGGAGTTCGCCGCCGGGAACAGCGTGGCCGCCGCCCGGTCGCGGCACTGCGCCACCCACTGCTCGACGGCCTCCTCGCCCGCCTCGATCGCGCGGTAGCCGTGCTCGTCCAGATGGCGCAGGCAGTCGGCGAGCCAGTCGACGTGCTGCTCGGCGCAGAGCACGACGTTGGCCATGACGGACGGGCTGCCGGCCCCGGTGAGGTTGAACAGGTTCGGGAAGCCGTCGACGCCCAGGCCCAGATAGGTGCGGGGGCCCCCGCTCCACACGTCCTTCAGCCTCCGGCCGCCCCGCCCCCGGACGTCCACCCGGTCGATCGCCCCGGTCATCGCGTCGAAACCGGTCGCGAACACGATCGCGTCCAGCTCCACCCGGCTGCCGTCGGCCAGCACGATCCCGGTGCGGTCGATCCGTTCGATCGCGTTCTCCCGCAGGCTCACGAGGCGCACGTCGTCGCGGTTGAACGTCTCGTAGTAGTGCGAGTCGGTGACGATCCGCTTGGTGCCGATCGGATGGTCCGTCGGCACGAGGAGGTCCGCGACGGCCGGGTCGTCGACGAGCGCGCGGACCTTCTCCTCCCAGAAGGCGCGCGCCTCGTCGTTCGCCGCGCGGTCGGTGAGCTGGTCGGGGAACGTTTTGGAGTACAGGACGCCGCCGAGCTCCCAGCGCTCCTCGAACGCGGCCCGCCGCTCCTCGGGGGAGACGGCGAACGTGGCCGACGGGTGCACCGCGTGGGGCGAACCGCCGCCGCTGAGCCGCGAGAGCCGCCGCCGCTCGGCGTAGCCGGCCTTCTGCCGGCGGCGCGTCTCCTCGTCCAGGGGCGTGTTGCCCGCCGGGATGCTGAAGTTGGCGCTGCGCTGGAAGACGGTGAGGTGCGCCGCCTGCTCGGCGATCAGGGGGATGGCCTGGATGCCGGAGGAGCCGGTGCCGATCACGCCGACGCGCAGCCCGTCGAAGTCCACGCCCTCGTGCGGCCAGGCACCGGTGTGGTACGTGGCGCCGGCGAAGTCCCCGGCCCCCGGGATGTCCGGCACGTGCGTGCTGGAGAGGCAGCCGACGGCGAACACGCAGTACCGGGCCGACACCACCTCGCCGCCGTCCGTGCGGACCGTCCAGCGCAGCGTCTCCTCGTCCAGCTCGGCGGAGGTCACCGAGGTCGCGAAGGTGTAGCTGCGGCGCAGGTCGAAGCGGTCGGCGACATGGCGCAGATAGCGGATGATCCCCGGCTGCGCGGCGTACTTCTCGCTCCAGTCCCACTCCTGCTGGAGATCCTCGTCGAAGGAGTACGAGTAGTCCACGGACTCCACGTCGCAGCGGGCGCCGGGGTAGCGGTTCCAGTACCAGACGCCGCCCACGTCGTCCCCGCGCTCGAAGCCGCGCACGCCGAGGCCGAGACCGCGCAGCCTGTGCACGGCGTACAGACCGGTGACGCCCGCTCCGACGACGACCACGTCGACGGACTCGGTGATGCTGTCGTTCACGTTCGTACTCTCCTCATCGAGTGGTGGTGTTCGCCGCCGACCGTCGCAGCGCCTTCTTGTCGACCTTGCCCGCCGCGTTGTGTGGCAGCTCCGGCACGGAGCGGAAGGCGCGCGGGACCTTGAAGTTGGCCAGCCGCTCCCGCGTGTACGCGGTCAGCTCGGCCGCGTCGACCGGAGTCCCGCCCGCCGGTACGCAGTACGCGACGCCGACCTCCCCGAGCCGTGCGTCCGGCACGCCGACGACCGCCGCGTCCCGGACGGCCGGGTGGCCGCGCAGCACCTGCTCCACCTCCGCCGGGTACACGTTGAACCCGCCCACGACGAACATGTCCCCCAGCCGGTCGGTGATCCTCAGGAACCCGCGCTCGTCGAGCACCCCGACGTCCCCCGTGTGCAGCCAGCCCTCCGCGTCGACGACCCGGGCGGTGGCCTCGGGGTCGTCGAGGTAGCCGTGCATCACGTGGTAGCCGCGGGTGAGGATCTCGCCCGGCTCCCCGGGCGGGGCGTCGACGCGCAGCTCCGTGCCCTCCAGGGCCGTCCCGGAGGTGCGGGCCAGGGTCTCCGGCGACTCGTGCGGAGGGCAGATCGCCACCACGCCCGTCGACTCGGTCAGCCCGTACGCCGTGTTGACGCTCCGCGCGCCGAGGGACGTCCTGATCTCCTCGATGAGCGTGACGGGGATGTTCGCCGCGCCCGTGACCGCCATCCGCATCGACGTCAGGTCGTACGCCTCGCGCTCGGGATGGTGGATGAGCGAGGTGAAGACCGTCGGGGCGCCGGTCAGGACGGAGATGCGCTCGTCCCGTATCCGGCCGAGCACGGCCTCGGCGTCGAAGACCCGCTCCGGGACGATCGTGGCCCCGCGCAGCAGACAGGCGAGGACGCCCGCCTTGTACCCGAAGGTGTGGAAGAACGGGTTGACGAGGAGGTGGCGGTCTCCGCGCCGGAGGGTGACCGTACGGGCCCAGGCGTCGTACACGCGCAGGTTCTGTCCGTGGGTGGTGGGCACCCCCTTGGGGCGGCCGGTGGTGCCGGAGGTGAACAGGACGTCGGCGGTGTCGGCCGGACGCACGGCGGCGGTACGGGCAAGGCGTTCCTCCCCGGTCACCCGGTCCGCCGCCGACAGGAACAGCGGCCAGTCCGTCGAGTGCAGGGTCACCGTCCGCTCCAGGAGCGGGAGTTCCTCGCCGGAGGCCGCGAGCAGCGCCCGGTAGTCCGTACCCAGGAAGTCGTGCTCGGTGAAGAGCAGCCGGGCCCGGGAACGGCGCAGGATGTCGGCGGCCTCGGCCGCCTTGTAGCGGGTGTTCACCGGGACCAGCACCCCGCCGGCCGCCACCGCGCCGAGCGCGGCCACCACCCAGCGCGCGCTGTTGGGGGCCCACACGGCGACCGTGTCACCGGGGCGCACCCCCTGCGCGATCACCGCGCGCGCCGCGCGGTCCACCCGGTCGCGGAGCTCCGCGAACGTCCAGCGCTCCTCGCCGAAGACGAGGGCCTCCTCATCCCCGTACCGCTCCGCGGCCCAGTCCGCGAGCCCGGCGATGGTCTGCGCGCCCCTCATGATCTGTCACGTCCTCCCTGCTGCCCCGCCCCCCGGCGGGGCGCGGGCGGTGGAACCACAGCGGATCGGAGCCTGGCAGGGAGGGGCGCCCCGGCGCAGGGGGAGGTTCCCGCTCACCGGGAAGGTGCGGGGCTTCTTTCGTCTCCGGGCCGTCCGTGCCGCGGAACGACGGCACCGCCGCCCCCGGGAACGGGAACGGCGGTGCGGTGGCAGGGAGGAGGGGTCAGGGCACGATCAGGTCGGGTACGACCTTCGCCAGCTCCGCGGCGGACAGGACGCCCTCCCGGACGAGGACCGGGGCGTCGCCGGTCAGGTCGACGATCGACGACGACACCGGCCCGGCGGTCCGGCCCCCGTCGAGGTACACGGCCACGGAGTCGCCCAGCATCCCGAAGGCCGCGTCGCAGTCCTCCGGCGAGGGCCGGTCGGTGAGGTTCGCGCTGGAGACGGCCATCGGGCCGGCCGCGGCCAGCAGGTCGAGCGCGAGGGGGTGGTCGGGCATCCGCACGGCCACCGTCCCGCCGGTCTCGCCCAGGTCCCAGGAGAGCGAGGGCCGGTGGCGGAGCACCAGCGTCAGACCGCCCGGCCAGAAGGCCTCGATCAGTTCCCCGGCCTTCTCCGGCAGCTCCTCGACCAGGCCGTCGAGCGCGTCCCTGGAGCCGACGAGGACGGGGGAGGGCTTGTGCCGGCCCCGTCCCTTCGCGGCCAGCAGACCGGCGACGGCCTTCGGGGCGAAGGCGTCGGCGCCGATGCCGTAGACGGTGTCCGTCGGGAGGACGACGAGACGCCCCTCCCCGAGGGCGGTCACCGCCGCGTCGATGCCCGCCCGGCGGGACGACGGGTCCGAGCAGTCGAACCGCTGTGTCATGGGGTCGTTCACTCCGTACTCTCCACGCCGTGCGAGGTCACCAGCCGGGCGTTGCCCTCGGCGAGCTGGTAGGCCAGTCCCACGACCGCCACCTCGCCCGTCTTCACCTGCTCCGACAGGACGCGGGAACGGTCCATGAGCAGCTGCGCCGTGTGCCTTATGTGCTCGTCGATGATGTCGCTGTCCTCGGTCAGACCGGCGGCGCGGGCCGCCAGGACGCTCGGCGTCACCCGCTCCACCACGTCCCGTACGAATCCGGCCGCCGGCAGCCCGTCCTCCACCGCGGCGCGGGCCGCCGCGACGGCGCCGCACGAGTCGTGCCCCAGGACGACGACCAGCCGGCAGCCGAGCATGCTCGTGGCGTACTCGACGCTGCCCAGCACCTCGGCCCCCAGCACATGACCGGCGGTCCGCACGACGAACAGGTCGCCGAGTCCCTGGTCGAAGATGATCTCGGCCGCGAGCCGCGAGTCGGAGCACCCGAGGATGACCGCGAACGGCTCCTGTCCGGGTGCGAGCTGCGCACGGCGGGCGGCGTCCTGATTGGGGTGGTCCGGGGTTCCGGCGACGAAGCGGCGGTTGCCGGCGAGCATGGCGTCGAGAGCGACCGAAGGCGATGTGCGAGGCATGCCACCCACTGTAACGAGCCGTTCCCGGCCGATCCCCGGCCGGTCCCCCGGACAGCGGGAGCCGGCCCGCGGGGGCGGCACCCGGTGGGTGCGGTCCGGCAGCACGATGCCGAGGCGAAGACGTGGCATGCCCACGTAGATTTTGCCCTCCCGTGGTTGCCGCTCCGGCGGGTCCGTCGGACTCTTGGTGACCATGCCCCTCGGGCAGCTGGTTCTGCTGGTCACGGGGGGTGCACAGGGCCCTCCGCCCTGAGCGGGGAAAGTTCATGCACCTCGAGTTCCGGCACCTCCGTGTCCTGCTCACCATCGCCGAGGCCGGCAGCATCCGCAGAGCCGCCGCACGGCTGCAGCTCTCCCAGCCCGCCACGAGCGCCCAACTGAAACGGATCGAACAGGAGCTCGGCGGCCCGCTCTTCGTCCGCAGCGCCGAGGGCGTGAAGCCGAACGAGCACGGCCAGTACGTCCTGCGCTGCGCGCGTGACCTCGTGCTCGGCTTCGACCGGCTGCGCGAGCACGCGCGATCGGCCGCCGAGACGGACGGCGGGACCGTCGCGCCACTGCGGGCGGGCGGCACGGCCGGCCCCCTGGTATCGCTGCTCATATCCGCCCTTTTCGAGCTCGTACCGGAGAGTCGACTGGCCATCGACGCCCGCCGTTCGGTGCATGCCCTCGTGAAAGCGCTGAGCCAGTCGAAATGCGACATCGCGGTCTTCGGCGAGTTCCCCGGTTTCCCGCTTCCGGTCGGCGAGTCGGTCGTGACGCGCACGCTGGTGCGCGAGCCGGTCTTCGTCCTGCTCGCCGAGGACCATCCGCTGGCGCACCGGGAGAGCGTCGGCCTGAGCGAACTCCGCGGCGAGGAGTGGGTCATGCCGGAGGCCGACGAGAGCGGGGTGCACGCGTATCTCCATCTCACCTGCCAGTCGGCGGGATTCACCCCGCGCATCGCGCACGTGACGCCGGACCTGTCCGTGGCGCAGATCCTGGTCGCCGGCCGGCGTGCCGTCTGCGGGGTGTGGCCGAGCGCCGAGGTGCCCGCCCAGGGCACCGTGCAGCGGCCGCTCGTGGGCGTCCCGTTCCACCGGCGGCTGCAACTGGCCTGGAACCCGGAGTCGGTTGCGCCGGAGCTCGCCGACGCGGTGGCCGGGCGTCTGCTCGCGGAGTACCTGGCGCTGGTGCGGCAGCGGCCGCGGTACCTGGCCTGGTGGGAGGACGGCGGAGAGGGGTTCGCGCTCGGCGCGGACGCCTGACCGGCCGGACCCCGTTCCGCACCCCCTATAGCTCCGGGGCTATACCCCATATGGGATCACGTCAGGAACATGTCACCTGGTGAACACTTCGCGTCAACGTCCAAGGACGTCGTCACCCCCCACGACGAGCGAAGGAACACCCCGTCATGTCCCGTCCTCTCCTTGCCCTCTCCACGATGGTCGCCGCCGCCGTCATCACCACGGGCGCGGTGGCCGTGCCGGCGTACTCGCAGCCCGACGCCGTGCAGCCCGGGAACTCCGCCCGCGACACGGCGATATCCCGGGCCGAGGCGAACGTGACCCGGCACGCCGACACCTTCGGCTTCGGCGCGGGCCAGGCGCTCCGGGCCAAGGACGTCGTGATCGACGCCGACGGCACCCAGCACGTCCGCTTCGACCGGACCTACCGCGGCCTCCCCGTCGTCGGCGGCGACTTCGTCGTCCACCAGAAGGCCGACGGCTCGCTCAAGGGATCCACCCACGCCAAGGCCCGCAAGGTGGCGCTCGCCTCCGTCACCCCCGCGACGGACGCCAAGGGCACCGCGGCCGGCGCCGCGAAGCGCGCCCAGGGAGTGGTCGGCAACGCCAGGTCCACCCCCGAGCTGATCGTGTGGGCCGCCGACGGCACCCCCCGCCTGGCCTGGCGCACCACCGTGCAGGGCCTGGGCGACAAGGGCCAGCCGCACGGCGAGGTCTTCGTCACCGACGCCACCACCGGCGCCGCGATCGAGAACTACGACTCCGAGCACGAGGCGACCGGCACCGGCCACTCCGAGTACACCGGCGACGTCGGCATCGACACCACCCTGCAGGCCGACGGCACCTTCGCCCTGATCGACCCGATCCGCAAGCACATCACCAGGGACGCGCGCAACGTCTCGTCCTCGTCCCTGAACAGCTCCTCCGGCACCCTGTTCACCGATGCCGACAACATCTGGGGCGACGGCAGGAAGTTCTCCACCGACCGCGCCACCGCCGCCGTCGACGCGCACGCCAACACCGCGAAGACCTTCGACTACTACAAGAGCACCTTCGGCCGCAACGGCATCAAGAACGACGGCCGCGGCGCCACCGTCTTCGTTCACGTCGGCACCAACTGGGACAACGCCCAGTGGTCGGACGCCTGCTTCTGCATGATGACCGGCGACGGCAACGGCACGGTCGACCCCGAGCAGGTCGACCTCGACACCATGGGCCACGAGATGACCCACGGCGTCACCTCCGCCACCGCCAACCTGCGCTACAGCGGCGAGTCCGGCGGCCTGAACGAGGCCACCAGCGACATCTTCGGCACGATGGTCGAGTGGTACGCCAACAACGCGATCGACACCCCGGACTACCTCTTCAGCGACCAGTCCACCCCGCCGTGGCTGCGCCGCATGGACAAGCCCTCCCTGGACGGCCGCTCCGCCGACTACTGGTCGAAGTCCGTCGGCCGGCTCGACGTGCACAACTCCTCGGGCGTCGGCAACCACTGGTTCTACCTCGCCAGCGAGGGCAGCGGCAGCAAGACGATCAACGGCGTCACCTACAACAGCCCGACGTACAACGGCTCCACCGTCACCGGCATCGGCAACCAGAAGGCCTCCGCCATCTGGTACCGGGCGCTGACCGTCTACATGACCTCCACCACGGACTACAAGGGCGCCCGCGTGGCGACCCTGAACGCGGCGAAGGACCTGTACGGCGCCACCAGCCCCGAGTACGCCACCGTGGCCGCGGCCTGGACCGGGGTCAACGTCCTCTGACGCACCGTCGTTCCGCCCGATCGATCCGATCACCCCTCGGGCCCCGCCGTCACGGCAGGGCCCGAGCGTGTCGCACCGACAGGAACACCCGATTGGGTGACTGTGCCGTCACGCGGGGTAACGGCAAGATCATCAACATGAGATCTTCCCTGACACGCCGGGCGCTCGCCGCGGCCCTGCTCCTGACGTCGACGCTGGCCCCCGCCGTGGCCGTGGCCGCTCAACCCGGCGGAGAGAGCCGCCCGTCGGAGCGCGCCGCCCACGCCCGTCTGCTCGGTGAGAAAATCGTCCCGCACAAGCTCGACTTCCAGGGCACCACGGTCGGCGGCTTCTCCGGTGTCGACCGCAACCGGTGCACCGGCGAGTACGTGTTCATCAGCGACGACCGCTCGTACCTGCAGCCCGCCCGCTTCTACACCGCCGAGCTGGACGTGGACGCGGCCGGCGTGCACTCCGTGGACTTCACCGGCACCCACCCGTTCCTCCAGCCGGACGGCTCCGTCTACCCGTCACCGTCCGTCGGGGACGGCAAGGCCGTCGATCCCGAGGAGATCCGGGTCGACCCGCGCAGCTGCGACTACTGGTGGGCGCAGGAGGGCGACCGGCCCAAGGCGGTCGGCACCGGACCGGTGGTCCAGCCGTCCGTCCAGTTCGCCGGCCCTACCGGCGCCTACCTGGGGCGGCTGCGGCTGCCGTCGAACTACGAGATCACCATGGACGAGCGCGGGCCGCGCCGGAACCAGGTGATCGAGGCCATCACCTTCGGCTCCCACGGCCGTGTGGTGACCAGCGCGGTCGAAGGCCCCCTGATCCAGGACGGCCCCGTGCCCGACCTGGAGCACGGCGCCCTCGTCCGGGTCACGCAGCAGACGCGCGGAGGCCGGGTGCTCGGACAGTTCGCGTACCCCATCGAGAAGATCTTCGCCCCGTCCGACCCGACCAGCCCCTGGGGCCCGGACACCGGCGTCCCGTCGATCCTCGCCTTCCCCGACGACCCCGAGCGCTACCTCGTGCTCGAGCGCACCTGGGTCGCCGGCTCGGGATACAAGATCCGCCTCTACGACGCCACCACGCGCGGGGCGACCGATGTGCGGGCGATGGAATCCCTGGCCGGACAGCCCGTGGTGGCGATGCGCAAGACGCTCGTCGCGGACTTCCACACCCTCGGCCTCTCCACCGTCGACAACACCGAAGGCATGACCTGGGGACCGGTCCTGCCGTCCGGCGAGCGGTCGCTGATCCTGGTCAGCGACGACAACTTCGACACGGAGGCGGTCACCCAGATCGTCGCCCTCGCCGTCCGCTGACCCGGCACGAGCGGTGACCGGCACGTCCCGACGGGCCGGTCACCGCCCGAAGACACCACGCTTCAGGACGGCATGTTCTGTTCCGCCCAGACCACCTTGCCGGTGACGGTGCGACAGGAACCCCATCTGCGGCACAACATGTTGATGAGCTGAAGCCCCCGACCGCCCTCGTCGCTGAGGTCCGCGTGCTGGATCTGGGGCAGGTCGGGGCCGGTGTCCGAGACCTCCACGACGAGCCGCTCCCCCCGCAGCAACCGCAGCTCGCCCGGGCCGTTGCCGTACCGCAGCGCGTTGCCGACCAGCTCGGAGACGACGAGCTCGGACACGTCGGCCAGCTCCGCCAGCCCCCACGTGGCGAGCTGCCCGGTGACGAGCCCCCGGGCGACCGAGGCGGCCCTCCCGTCCTGCGGCAGCTTCCACACCCGCAGATCCCCGGCCGGGAGCGGGGAGTCCGCCGTCACGAGGAGCACGGCCTCGTCGAAGCGGGCGGCGGCGGCCGGAGCGCACTCCACCAGACCGCCCTGCTCCAGCGCCTCGGGAGTCAGACCCAGCGCCGCCGAGCGGAGTCGCTCCAGCTGGGCGTCCACGTCCTCCTCGCGGGACTTGACCAGGCCATCCGTGTACATGACCAGATGGGCGCCGTCCGGGACGCGGAGCCGCAGCGGGTCGTACGGGATGACTCCCGCCCCCAGCGGCGCGCCGATCGGCACCGGGACGAACTCGCCGGCGCCCTGCCCGTCGAGGAGCAGCGGCGGCAGGTGCCCGGCGCTCGCCAGCGTGTACGTGGAGTCGGCGGGGTCGTAGACGGCACAGAGACAGGTGGCGACCTGCTCGTCCTCCAGGTCGCGGGTGGCCAGGTCCAGCCGGGCCAGGATCCGCTCGGGGGCCGTGTCCAGGGTCATGAGGGTGCGGGCGACGGTCCGCAGCCGCCCCATGGTGGCGGCGGCCGGCAGACCGTGCCCCATCACGTCGCCCACCATGAGGGCCGTCCGCCCGCCGGGCAGCGCCATCACGTCGTACCAGTCCCCGCCCACGCCGTGGTGGGCCGTCGCGGGCGCGTACTCGGAGTGCACCAGCAGGCCCGGCGTCGCCGGGTTCACCCGGGGCAGCAGGCTGCGCTGCAAGGAGACGACGTGCTCGCGCTCGCGCCCGTACAGCCGGGCGTTGTCGATGAAGACGGCCGCCTTGGAGGCGAGCTGCTCGGCCAGCGCCAGATCGGTGGTGGAGAACGGGGGCGTCCCGGGGGCACGGACGAAGTCGGCGCTGCCGAGGAGCAGCCCGCGGGCGATGAGGGGCACGGCCAGATAGCTGTGCACCCCGGCGGCCCGCATCTTGGCGGCCGCGCTCGCGGTGGGCGCGACGCGGATGAAGTCGTCGTCGCGCATCCGGCTCAGCAGGACCGGCTTGCCCTGCCGGAGGCAGTACCGGTGGAGCAGGGTCTCGTGGGGCTGCTCGGCATGGACGAAGGTCTCGCCCACCGGGGTCGGCTCCAGCGAGGAGAGCTCCTCGATGGCGCACAGCGCCGTGGCCCGCATGGGCGGGATGCCCGGTTCCGTCCACCGGGAGCCCTCGTCACCCCGCAGGACGCTCTCGAGGATGTCCACGGCCGCCCCGTCGGCGAAGCGGGGCACGGTGAACTCGGCGAGTTCCTGTGCGGTGCGCTCCAGGTCCAGGGTCGTGCCGATCCTGGAGGTGGCGGAGTTCAGCCAGGCGAGCCGGCTGCGCATGGTGAACCGGTCGGGCGGCAGAACGCCCCTGCCCCTTCGGAACCGGACGTTCTCCCGGGCAGCGCGGCGTCCCGCCGGGTCCCGCCCGGCCGAGCCGCGGCCGGGCAGGCGCCGTCCGCCGCTGCCGCCGTTCACTCTTTCGGCCCCCAACAGGACTCGACGCCACTTTGGTGCCCAGTGTGCACCGGAAACGGCCTCCGCGCCTCCTGCCCGGCACGCCCGACGGGGCAGGAGGCGCCGGCGGTACGAGAGCGGCCGGGGCACCTTCCCGGCGCCCCGGCCGCCTGTCGTCCGCCGTCCGCCGCCTCAGCCGATCTCGACGAGGAGGTCGCCACCCTCCACCTGCTGGATCCGGGTGATGGCCAGACGGGACACCCGTCCGCTCCGTGGGGCGGTGATCGAGGCCTCCATCTTCATCGCCTCGATCGTGGCCACCGTCGCGCCGGCCTCGACCTCGTCGCCCTCGGCGACGGCCAGCGTGACCACACCGGCGAACGGCGCGGCGACATGGCCGGGGTCGGACCTGTCGGCCTTCTCGGTCACCGGGAGGCCGGCGGCCGCGGCCCTGTCCTGCACCTGGATCGGCCGCAGCTGGCCGTTCAGGGTGGACATCACCGTGCGCATGCCGCGCTCGTCGGCCTCGCCGATGGCCTCCAGTTCGATGAGCAGCCGCACGCCGGGCCCGAAGTCGACGCCGTACTCCTTCCCGGGGCGCAGCCCGTAGAAGAAGTCCTTGCTGTCGAGCACGCTGGTGTCGCCGTACGCCCGGCGGTGCGCCTCGTACGCCTGTGTCGGACCGGGGAAGAGGAGGCGGTTCAGCGTGGCGCGCCGGTCCTCGGCCAGGCCGGTGCGGTCCTCCGCGGTGAGCTCCCGCATCGGCTTGGGACCGGCCCGGCCCTCCAGCGCCCTGGTGCGGAACGGCTCGGGCCAGCCGCCGGGCGGCGTGCCCAGCTCGCCGTGGAGGAAGCCGACGACCGAGTCGGGGATGTCGTACCGGTTCGGCGCCGCCTCGAAGTCCTCGGGCGCCACCCCGGCGCCGACGAGGTGCAGCGCGAGGTCGCCCACCACCTTCGACGACGGGGTGACCTTCACCAGCCGGCCCAGCATCCGGTCCGCGGCGGCGTACGTCGACTCGACGTCCTCGAACCGGTCGCCGAGGCCGAGCGCGACGGCCTGGGTGCGCAGGTTGGAGAGCTGCCCGCCGGGGATCTCGTGGTGGTAGACGCGTCCCGTCGGCGAGTCCAGGCCCGCTTCGAAGGGGGCGTAGATCCTGCGGACGCTCTCCCAGTACGGCTCCAGGTCGCCGACCGCCTCCAGGTCGAGACCGGTGGGCCGCTCGGAGTGGTCGGTCGCGGCGACGATCGCCGGCAGCGAGGGCTGCGAGGTGGTGCCGGCCATGGAGGCCACCGCGCCGTCCACCGCGTCCACGCCGGCCTGGATCGCCGCGAGGTACGTGGCCAGCTGGCCGCCCGCCGTGTCGTGGGTGTGGAGGTGCACCGGCAGGTCGAACTCCCGGCGCAGCGCGGAGACCAGCTTCGCCGCGGCGGGGGCGCGCAGCAGACCGGCCATGTCCTTGACCGCGAGGACGTGCGCGCCCGCGGCGACGATCTTCTCGGCGAGCCGCAGGTAGTAGTCCAGGGTGTACAGCTTCTCCGCCGGGTCGGAGAGGTCCGACGTGTAGCACAGAGCGACCTCGGCGACCGCCGTCCCCGTCTCGCGTACGGCGTCGATGGCGGGCCGCATCCGGTCGACGTCGTTCAGCGCGTCGAAGATCCGGAAGATGTCGATGCCGGTGGCGGCGGCCTCCTGCACGAAGGCGTCGGTCACCTCGGTCGGGTACGGGGTGTACCCCACGGTGTTGCGGCCCCGCAGCAGCATCTGCAGGCAGATGTTCGGCACGGCCTCGCGCAGCGCGGCCAGGCGCTCCCAGGGGTCCTCGGCGAGGAAGCGCAGCGCGACGTCGTAGGTGGCGCCGCCCCAGCACTCCAGGGACAGCAGCCGCGGCAGCGTGTGCGCGACCGCCGGGGCGACGGCGAGCAGGTCCTTCGTACGGACGCGGGTGGCGAGCAGCGACTGGTGGGCGTCGCGGAAGGTGGTGTCGGTGACGCCGAGGGTCGGCGACTCGCGCAGGCTCCGCGCGAAGCCCTCCGGGCCGAGCTCGGTCAGCCGCTGCCGGGAGCCGGCGGGCGGCCGGCCGGCGGGCAGCCGGGGCAGCTTGGTGACCGGGGAGACGAGCTCGGGACGCGGGCCGTGCGGCTTGTTGACGGTGACGTCGGCGAGGTAGGTGAGCAGCTTCGTGCCGCGGTCGGCCGAGTGGCGGGCGGTGAGCAGGTGCGGCCGCTGCTCGATGAAGGCCGTCGTGACCCGCCCGGCCTGGAAGTCCGGGTCGTCGAGCACGGCCTGCAGGAAGGGGATGTTCGTGGACACGCCCCGGATGCGGAACTCGGCCACCGCGCGCCGGGCCCGGACGACGGCGGTCCTGAAGTCCCGTCCCCGGCAGGTCAGTTTGACCAGCATCGAGTCGAAGTGGGCGCTGACCTCCGTACCGGCGTGGGTGGTGCCGCCGTCGAGCCGGATGCCGGAGCCGCCCGGGGAGCGGTAGGCGCTGATCATCCCGGTGTCGGGTCGGAAGCCGTTGGCCGGGTCCTCGGTGGTGATGCGGCACTGCAGGGCGGCACCGCGCAGGACGACGGACTCCTGGGTCAGGCCGAGGTCGGCGAGGGTCTCCCCGGCGGCGATGCGCAGCTGCGACTGCACCAGGTCGATGTCGGTGACCTCCTCGGTCACCGTGTGCTCGACCTGGATGCGCGGGTTCATCTCGATGAAGACGTGGTCGCCGTCGCGGTCGAGGAGGAACTCCACGGTGCCGGCGTTCCGGTAGCCGATCCGGCGGGCGAACCTCACGGCGTCGTCGCAGATCCGCTGCCGCACCGCCGGGTCGAGGTTCGGGGCGGGCGCGAGCTCGATCACCTTCTGGTGGCGGCGCTGCAGCGAGCAGTCGCGCTCGTACAGGTGGATGACCCCGCCCTCGCCGTCGGCGAGGATCTGCACCTCGATGTGGCGCGGGTCGACGACGGCCTTCTCCAGGAAGACGGTCGCGTCGCCGAAGGCGGACTCGGCCTCGCGGGCTGCCGCCTCGATGGACTCGCGCAGCGTCGCCGGGTCCTCGACCCGCCGCATGCCGCGACCGCCGCCGCCGGCGACGGCCTTGACGAACACCGGGAAGCCGATCCCCTCGGCGGCCGCCACGAGTTCGTCCACGTCGGTGGAGGGCGCCGAGGAAGCGAGCACCGGCACGCCGGCCTCGCGGGCCGCGGCCACCGCGCGCGCCTTGTTCCCGGTCAGCTCCAGGGTCTGCGCCGACGGCCCCACGAACGTGATGCCCGCCTCCTCGCAGGCGCGCGCCAGTTCCGGGTTCTCGGACAGGAATCCGTAGCCCGGGTAGACGGCGTCGGCACCGGCCAGGCGGGCCGCCCGGATGACCTCCGCCACCGAGAGGTAGGCCCGTACCGGATGACCGGGTTCACCGATCTCGTAGGCCTCGTCGGCCTTCAGCCGGTGCAGCGAGTTGCGGTCCTCGTGCGGGAAGACGGCGACCGTGCGCGCCCCCAGTTCGTAGCCCGCGCGGAACGCGCGAATCGCGATCTCCCCGCGGTTGGCCACCAGCACCTTGCGGAACATCCTGCTCCCTTCACCGTGCCCGGCTCGTCACGGCAACGCTACGGGCTGCGCCGCGGCCTGCTGAAGATCCCGGGGCGATGTCATGGATCATCGCGACCCGGTCGTCCGCTTCGACGGGACGCCCGGCCGGGGGTAGACCCTGGACTGCTTGACGCTGCCGAAGGCGAAGCTCGACTCGATCGAGGCGATGCCCGGGATGGCGTGGATCCGGGTGCGGACGAGCGCCTCGTACGCCTCCAGGCTCTCGATGACGACCCTGAGCAGGTAGTCGCTGCTGCCGGCCATCAGATAGCAGTCCTGGATGTGGTCGATGAGGCCGACGTGCTGCTCGAACACGTTCACCGCCTCGGCCGTGTGCCGCTCCAGGCGGATCCGTACGAAGACGGTGATCGGCAGACCGAAGGCGACCTGGTCGACGGTGGCCGTGTAGCCGCCGATCAGCCCCGACTCCTCAAGGCGGCGCACCCGGCGCAGGCAGGGGGAGGGGGACAGCCTGATCCGGTCGGCGAGGTCCTGGTTCGACAGGCGGCCGTCCGTCTGCAGCTCATGGACGATCTGGAAGTCCACGGCGTCCATCGGCTCTCCTTCGCGAAACTTGGCAGATTCTGCCCCCACGCTATGTCTGAGGGGCATAACTGGCAATCGCCTGCCCCGCCCGAAGCCCTAGCGTTGCTTCCTGGGGGTGGGCCGGGCACCGGCTCCGCCCGAACGGCTTCGAGAGGGAGGAACGGCCGGTGGCCGCAACACGATCGGTGGGGGCGAGAACGGGGGAGGCGCAGGGCACGCGCACTCCGCCCGAGGGGCACGACGGGAAGCCCCGCACCGGCCGGCTCCGGGGGCCCTCCCCGCAGGCCGTGGGCATGCTCGCCCTGCTCCTCACCGTGGCCATCTGGGCCGCCTTCGCGCTCAGCGCCCGCGCCCTGAGCGCCTCCACGCTGCTGCCCGCCGACGCCGCACTGCTGCGGTTCGGCGTGCCCCTGGTGGTCCTGGCGCCCGCCCTGTGGCGGCGCAGGCGCCGACTGGCCGCCGTCCGGTTCGGCCCCGCGGCCAAGATCATCTGTGGTGCGGGGGTCCCGTTCTTCCTCGCCGCCATGTACGGCGGCTCGCTGACCTCCGCCGCCTTCGTCGGGGCGATCGTGCCCGGCATGGTCCCGCTGTTCGTCTCCGCCCTCATGGTCGCGGGCGGCAAGAGCGCCCCGCGCGGCACCCAGGCGGCAGGCCTCGCCCTCATCGTGGCCGGCGTCGCGGCCCTGGTCTGGCGCCACACCGCGGCCCTCGACGCGGACGTCCTGCTCGGCACGGGCACGCTGCTCGTCGCCAGCGGACTGTGGGCCCTCTACACCGTGGGCCTGCGGGAGGTCGACCTCGACCCGATCGGGTCCATCGGCCTGCTCTGCCTGCCCTCCTTCGCCGTCATCGCACTGCTGACGCTGACCGGCGTCCTGCCCACCGGCCTCGCCCACGCGGCCGGCGGCGACATCGCGCTCTTCCTCGTCGTCCAGGGCCTGGGCGTAGGCCTGTGCGCGGGGCTGACGTACGCCTTCGCGATCCGCCGGCTCGGCCCCGAGCGCAGCTCCGTCGTCGGCAGCCTCAGCCCGGTCGCCGTCGTCCTGCTCGCCGTGCCCCTCCTCGACGAGTCGCCGACCCTGCCCGTCATGGTCGGCGTCCCCCTCATCACCCTCGGCGTCGCGCTCGCCAACGGACGCCGACGCTCCCGAACCAAGGTCTCCGCCGATGCTTGAGCTCCTCCCCGCCCCGCCCGCCGACCCGCTCTGGGACCTGACCGCCGAGTACGCCGCGGACCCGCGCCCCGAGCGCCTCGACCTCGTCCTCGGCGTCTACCGCGACCACACCGGGGTCACCCCCGTCATGGCGGCGGTCAAGGAGGCCGAGATGCGCCTGGCGGAACGCTCCGGCTCCAAGGAGTACCTCGGCCTGTCCGGCAACACCGCCTTCAACCGCGCCATGCTCACCACCGTCCTCGGCACCGAGGCCCTCACCGCCCGGGCGACGGCCGTCCAGACCGTGGCCGGAACCGGCGCCCTGCGCCTCCTCGCCGACCTCGTACGGCAGACGCGCCCCGGCACCACCGTGTGGATCAGCGACCCCGCGTACGTCAACCACCGTCCCATCCTCGAAGGGGCGGGCCTCACCGTCCGCACCTTCCGGTGGCTCGACCCCACGGGACTCCTCGAGGACCTCCGCGAGGCGGGGCGCGGCGACGTCGTCCTGCTGCAGGGCTGCTGCCACAACCCCACCGGAGCGGACCCCTCCCCGGAGACCTGGGAAGAGCTCGCCGGACTCGCCGCGACGAACGGCTGGGTCCCCTTCGTCGACCTCGCCTACCACGGCCTCGGCGACGGCCTCGACGCCGACCTGCGGCCGACCCGGATGCTGGCCGAACGGCTCCCCGAGGTGCTGATCGCCGTCAGCTGCTCCAAGAACTTCGGCCTCTACAGCGACCGCACCGGCTGCGCCGTCGTCGTCGGCTCCTCGGCACGGGCGCTCCGGCACGTCGAGACCGCCCTCCAGAACGCCGCCCGCACCCTGTACTCCATGCCGCCCGACCACGGCGCCGCCGTCGTCGCCACCGTCCTGGAGGACGAGCGCCTGAAGGCCGCCTGGCTCGCCGAACTCGACGCGATGCGCCACCGCATCACGGCCAACCGGACGGACCTCGTCGCCCACCTCGGCGCCCTCGGCCACGAGGAGGCGGCGAGCGCCCTCGGGCGCCAGAAGGGCATGTTCTCGATGCTGCCCCTCACCCCCGAGGGAATGCTCCGGATGCGCCGCCGGTCCGGCATCTACGGCACGACCGCGGGCCGCATCAACATCGCGGGCGTCCCCGCGCACCGCATCCCGTTCCTGGCCCGGGGCATCGCCGACGCCCTGCGGGCCCCGGCCGCCACGGGAACCGTCTGACGCTCCACGGGCGGCGGGGCGCGGCCGTCACCACCGGGCGACGAGCGGCACGTCCGGTGCGCGCCGCCGCCAGGCCTCGGCGAGGCGGGTGAGACGGGTGGGCGCGGCGATGCCGCGCACGGTCGCGATCCTGCCGCCGACGATGTCGAAGGTGACGCAGCCGATCACCCGGTCGCCGAGGACGAAGAGCATGGCGGGAGCGCCGTTGACGAGCGCGTGGTGGACGGCGGGGGTGCCACCGACGAGCCGCCGTTTCGCGGGAGTGGGTCTGAAGCCGGCCCGCGCGACGGCGGCGACGCGCCGCGGGGTGTCGTACCGCAGAAGCCTCTCGGTCAGGCCGGCGCCGTCGGAGACCGCGGTCACGTCGTCGGTGAGCAGCGCGACCAGGCGTTCGGTCCGGCCCGAGGAGGCGGCGTCGAGGAACTCCTCGACGATCCTGCGCGCGGACGCCGGGTCGACCTCGTCACCGCCGCGGCGCCGCGCGGCGGTGATCCGGCTCCGGGCCCGGTGCAGGTGCTGCTGGCTCGCGGACTCGGTGACGTCGAGGATCCCGGCGATCTCGGCGTGGCTGTACGAGAACGCCTCACGCAGGAGGTAGACCGCCCGCTCCAGGGGCGACAGGCGCTCCATCAGCGTCAGCACGGCGAGGGAGACCGATTCGCGCTGCTCGAAGGTGTCGGCCGGGCCGAGCATCGGATCGCCGTCGAGGAGCGGTTCGGGCAGCCAGGCGCCGACGGCCCGTTCGCGACGGGCCCGTGCCGAGCGGAGCCGGTCGAGGCACAGGTGCGTGACGACCTTGGTCAGCCACGCCTCCGGCACCCGGATCCGCCGCCGGTCGGCGGCCTGCCAGTGCAGGAACGCGTCCTGCACGGCGTCCTCCGCGTCGGCGGCGGAGCCGAGGAGCCGGTACGCCAGCGAGGCCAGTCGCGCGCGGTCGGCCTCGAACCGGCCGGTGTCGAAGCGGTCCGTGGTGATGCTGTCCATGGAGACCGTCCCGGGCGGTTACGCGAACGCCTTCTCGCCGGACGGGTCCGTCGCGGCGATGAGGCGGTGCCTGAGCCTGGGCAGGCCGAAGGTCGGGTGCGAGGTGGTCCAGAGCGACATCCCGAGGATGCCCGCCTTGATCCGCGCGGCCTTCCGGCCGCCCAGGTACTTCGGCTTCGCCCGCCCTTCGCCGTCGACCAGCTGCAGGATCCCGTCCCGGCGCCCGAGGCTGATGTGGTTGCCCGCGTACCCCAGCTTCGTGTCCGTGACCTTGCGGCCCGTCAGGCGTCCCATGACCGCGGCCGTGGCCTGCATGGCGGTGAAGCCGGCCGAGGCGCAGGACATCGGCAGCGGCAGGCCGTTGTCGCCGACCGCGTGGGCGCTGTCGCCGACGGCGTAGACGTCCGGGTGCGAGACCGACCGCATGGCGCGGTCGACGACGATCCGGCCGCTCTCGGTGACGTCGAGCCCGCAGGCGGCCGCGAGGGGACCGACCGCGAACCCGGCCGTCCACACGGTCGCGTCGGACGCCAGGACGGTGCCGTCGGCGCACAGCGCCCGAGTCGCCTCGACGGCTTCGACATCGGTGTGCTCCAGGACGGTGACGCCGAGCCGGTCGCAGGCCCGGCGCAGATGGTCGCGGGCTCCGGCGGAGAGCCGGGCGCCCAGCTCGCCGCGGGCGACCAGCGTGACCGACAGACCGGGGCGGGACTCGGCGATCTCGGTGGCCGTCTCGATGCCGGTCAGCCCGTCGCCGACGACCAGGACGTTCCCGCCCTCCTCCCGCCCGCACAGGCCGTCCAGGCGCTCGCGCAGCCGCAGCGCCGCGGGCCGTGAACCGACGTCGAAGGCGTGCTCGGCCGCGCCGGGGACCCGGTGGTCGTCGCCGTGGCTGCCGAGCGCGTAGAAGAGCGTGTCGTAGCGGAGCTCGCCGCCGCCGTCGGCGTCGGCCACGGTGACGGCCCGGCGGTCGGGGTCGACCGCGGTGACACGGGCCACGCGCAGCCGCACCCCCGTCCCCGCGAAGACGTCGGCGAGCCTCGGCGCCGCGACCTCCTGGCCGGCCGCGAGCTGGTGCAGCCGCAGCCGCTGGACGAACTCCGGCACGGCGTTGACCACGGTGATCTCGGCGTCCGCGGGGGACAGTCGCCGTGCCAGGTTCCCGGCCACGTAGGCCCCGGCGTACCCGGCGCCGAGGACGACGATGCGGTGCTTCATGAGGTGCTCCCGTCGGTTGGCTGCTTTCCGGTGACTTGAGCGGGACAGCGCTCCGATTCCTGACAGGAACAGCGTGTGACACGGGTCACACGGCCGCGGGCGGTCGTGCGGCGACCTCCGGGAGCGAGGCCTACGGCATGCCGGGGAGCCGGACCGTGACGACGAGACCGCCGGTGGGGCGGGGGACGAGGTCGAGGGTCCCGTCGTGGGCGCGGACGATGCTGTGCACGATGGCCAGGCCCAGACCGACGCCGGCGTGCTCGTCGGTGCGCACCCGCTCCGTGCCGCGCCGGAAGGGCTCGGTGAGGGTCGGCACCAGGTCCGGCGGGAGCGGATGGCCCGTGTTCTCGACCCGCACCACGCTCGCCCCGCCCCGCGTCCCGGTATGGACCGTCACGGTGCCGCCGGCGGGGAGGTTGTGCACGACGGCGTTCTGGACGAGGTTCGTCACCAGCCGCAGCAGGAGCTCCGCGGAGCCGCTGGTCCGGGCTGCCCCGCCGGTGACGTCGAGCGTGATCCCGCGCTGTTCGGCGAGGGGCAGCAGGGTCTCGGCGGCCTCCTCGGCGACGAGGGAGAGGTCGACGCTCTCGCGGCCGAAGGCCCCCCGGTCGCTGCGGCTGAGCACGAGGAGGGCCTCGGTGAGGTCGATCGCCCGCGTGTTGACGGCCCGCAGCCGCTCCAGGAGCTCGTCCCGGTCCCGCGCGGGATCCCTGCGGGCGACGTCGAGCAGCGCCTGCGAGATGGCCAGGGGGGTGCGCAGCTCGTGAGAGGCGTTCGCGGCGAACCTCTGCTGCTCGGCGACGTGCGACTCCAGCTGTTCGAGCATGGCGTCGAAGGTGTCGGCCAGTTCGCGGAACTCGTCCCGGCGCCCCTCCAGACGGATCCGGTGGGACAGCGACCCGCTCCCGGCGGTCCGTGCCGCGGCCGTGATCCGTGTGAGCGGCGCGAGCATCCGGCCCGCGAGGATCCATCCCCCGACCAGGCCGAAGACGAGCAGGAAGGCCATCGCCACGGCCGCGGCGGGGGCGAAGGTGTGCACGAGGAGGTAGCGGTTGGGCGAGATCCCGAGGAGACCCTGCGAATTGTCCGGTACGTAGCGCAGCAGGAACCCCCACACCACGGCCAGCAGGAGGGCGCCGGCGACGGCGAGGAACCCGGCGTAGCTGAGGGTGAGCCTCAGCCGGACGCTGAGCCCCGGGCGTCTGGGGCCTGCCTTTCGGATCATGCCGGGCTCACGGGGCCGACGTCGATGCGATAGCCGACCCCCGGCACCGTGGCGATGACCCACGGTTCGCCGAGCCGTTTGCGCAGGGCGGAGACGGTGATGCGGACGGCGTTGGTGAAGGGGTCGGCGTGCTCGTCCCAGGCCCGCGCCAGCAGCTCCTCGGCGCCCACGACCCCGCCTTCGGCGGCGACGAGGACCTCGAGCACGGCGAACTGCTTACGGGTGAGCGCGACGTGACGCCCGTCGCGGAACACCTCCCGGCGGAAGGGGTCGACGCGCAGGCCCGCGAGCTCGCGGACCGGGGGCCGGGCGTACGCGCGCCTGCGGTCGAGCGCCCGCAGTCGCAGGACGAGCTCCCGCAGCTCGAACGGTTTGGTGAGGTAGTCATCGGCGCCGAGTTCGAAACCGGAGGCCTTGTCGTCGATGCGGTCGGCGGCGGTGAGCATGAGGATCGGGATGCCGCTGCCGGAGGCCACGATGCGCCGGGCGACCTCGTCGCCGGAGGGGCCCGGGATGTCCCGGTCGAGGACCGCGAGGTCGTAGGAGTGGACGCCGAGCAGCTCCAGGGCGGAGTCGCCGTCGCCGGCGATGTCGGCGGCGATCGCCTCCAGCCGCAGGCCGTCCCGTACGGCTTCCGCCAGGTAGGGCTCGTCCTCCACGATCAGTACACGCATGGCCGAAGCCTAGACAACCCCGCATATCGCCCGCGTATGCGGAGACGTGGAGCCCGCCGGGGTCGCGGCTCAGCCCGCCGCTGCCGGAGCGGGGCGGGGCCGCTCCGCCGGAGCGTCCGCCGGAGTGCGCCACCAGCGGCGCGACGCCAGTGCGGCCAGCACGGCGCCGGCGGCGTTGACCAGGACGTCGTCCACGGAGGACACCCGGTCGAGCCGCAGGACGTACTGCGCGGTCTCGACCAGGACCGAGCAGCCCGCCCCGAGCGCCAGGATCCTCGGCAGGGACGCCACCGCCCCGAACCGCACCGGCGCGAAGAACCCCAGGGACGCGAAGACCAGCAGGTTGCCGGCGATCCCGAGCGGCCCCATCGTGACCAGGTCCCGCAGCGGCACCAGGCTCACCCGGCCGGGGACGGTGCCGGCCCCGGCGCCCGGCATCATGGTCAGCCACAGGAACGGCACCGTCCCGTGCACCATCCCCACCTCGGCCAGCGACATCCGCCAGGCCCCCGCGACACCGGCGGCGCGCCGGCGGCGCGCCAGAGCCCACGCCACCAGAACGGCCAGGGGCAGCGCGGCCAGGGTGACGAGCACGACGCCGTTGAACGTGTCCAGGCAACCGTGCCACCGCCCGGCCAGGCACATCGGAGCGGACATCATGAGCGGCCTCCGCACGGCGAACAAGGCGCTCGCCGTGCCGAGGACCGCCAGGCCGAGGAGCACGGCCCCGCGCGTGCGGCGGGACGGGGAGGGCAGGGACGCGTCGTGGTTCATGCCCCCATTGGAGACGGCGGGCGGTTGCGGGGGCGTATGCGATTTTCGATACGCCCGCGATACACGGACACGCCCGCGATGCAGGGACGCACCCGCCATGCGCGGATGCGCCCGCCACGCACGGACGAGTGCCGTCCGCTGTCCGATCGCGCTGCGAGGGGTCCTCCTGGGCAGGGGCCGCCGCCCGGCGTTTCGGCGCTCGTTGACGCTTCAGATTTATGGGCCTTCCATGTTTGGCATCGGCTGGGCTGTGCAGACGGATTACAGAAGATTGCCGCCCTGACAAGAGGAACCCCATGGGAATCATCGGCTGGATTCTGCTGGGCCTGCTCGCCGGAATCATCGCGAAAGCCTTGATGCCTGGCCGGGACCCCGGCGGCTGCATCGTGACGATACTGATCGGAATCGCCGGCGCCCTTTTGGGAGGATGGCTCGGAAAGGTCATTTTCGGCGTCGACTCCATCGACGGCTTCTTCGAGCTCTCCACATGGATCGCCGCCGTCGTCGGAGCTGTCATCCTCCTGATCCTCTACCGGCTCGTGGCCGGCAGAAGACACTCGTGAGGACCGCCATGGGCCGGAGACGGCATCGCCGGAAGCGGGCCCGTCGCCGCGGGCTCGCCCACTGGACGCCCCGCGCCGTGATGTGCCGCGGCGCCGTGCGGACGTCGCGGTGGGGGATGCGGATGACGGCCCGTGGCGGGCGATGGATGGCCGGCCGAATGGTGCGCACCACGTTCCGGGCCCTGCTGCCGAGATGGCTGCGGCTGGAGGCGTGGGCACCTCTGGGGGCGTCCTGACTCGGGGAAGTCGACAAGAGGTCGAAGACGAGAAGTCGGAGGTGAACGGAAATGGCCACCGGAAAGAAGGCCAAGAACGTCGGCAAGGAAATGAAGGGCAAGGTGAAGGAGACCACCGGTAAGGCCGTCGGCAACGAGAGCCTGGAGGTCAAGGGCAAGGCCGAACAGGCGGCAGCGGACGCCAAGCAGGCCGGGCAGAAGGCCAAGGACACGATGAAGCACTGACTGGCCCCGTCAGAAGCACTGACCGGCCCGGTCAAGGAGTCACCGAAGGAGGCTGTCGTCCTCGAAGGACGACAGCCTCCTTTGTCCGTTCTCTTCACCCTCAGCGCCTCGCCCGGCGGCCGGGGCGAGCCTCCTCCTCATCCTCATCCCAGTCGCCCTCGTTCTCGTCCTCGTACGCGCCCTCCTCCTCGTCCTCGTACTCGCCCTCCTCCTCGCCGTCGTTCCCCTCCTCCTCTTCGCCCTCTTCCTCGTCGTCGTACTCCTCGTCCTCGTACTCCTCCGGCTGGTCCTGCGAGGCCTCCTCCTCGCCCTGGTCCTCGTCCTGCGAGGCCTCCTCCTCCTCGACGACCTCCTCGTGGCTGCGCACCACCTCGCCGTCGCGGATCTCGCCCCGCCAGCCGTCCGGCTCCTCCTGGGAGAGGGTCACGTGACGGGCGAAGTGCTTGAGGTCCAGGCGCAGCCGTCTCCCCTGGGCACGCCAGATGTTGCCCGTCTTCTCGAAGAGGCCGGAGGGGTAGTACTCGACGATCACGAGCACCCGGGTGAGGGCCGGGGCCAGTTCGTGGAAGCTGACGCATCCACGCGTGGTGCCTTTGGGACCGTCGGAGCTCCACATGATCCGCTCGTCCGGCACCTGCTCCTGGACGCTGGCCTTCCAGCTGCGTGTGGAGGGGCCGACCTTGACCTTCCAGTCTGAGGTGGTGTCGTCGCCCTGGGAGACGCTGCGCACCCCCTTGGCGAACGTGCTGAAGTCCTCGTACTGCGTCCACTGGTCGTACGCGGTGCGCAGCGGGACGCCGACGTCGATCGACTCGCAGATGTGTATCGGTTTGGATCCGCTCTTGCGGGACCTGCCTCCTTTGCCGGTCAGGCTGCCGCCGATGTCCTTGACCTTGTCCTTGATGCCGTCGAAGGTGGTGCCCGCGACGGCCTTCAGGGGGGAGTCGCCCTTGAGGAGGCGACCGCCGATACCGGCGAGCGACCCTCCGTTCTCCGCCACCTCGGAGAGCTGGTCGGTGAGGCCCTCCACTTTGTCCACGGCCTTGTCGGCCAGGCGGTCCGCCTGCGCCCGCAGGTATTCACCGACTTCTTCGAACAATTGGTCCATGGGGGAGGAGGAGTTCGACGCCGAGCGTTCACGATCGGTGGCCATGGCGCTACCTCCGCGTAGACGGCTTGCGTGCCGTCGTCTTCTTCGCCGACGTGGTCTTCCTGGCGCTGCCGCCCGCCGACTTGCGCGCGGTGGTCTTCTTCGCCGGTGTCCGCTTCGCCGCCGCCTTCTTGGCGGGGGGCCGGGACGACGTGGTCTTCTTCGCCGCGGTACGGCTTCCGGACGAGGCGGTCTTCTTCGCCGGTGCCTTCTTCGCCGCGGCGCCTCCGCGCGAGGTCGCGCTCTTCTTCGCCGGCGCGGTCTTCTTCGCCGTGCCCCGGCTCCCGGCCGACGCGGTCTTCTTCGCCGCGGTCTTCTTGGCGGCCGCCGGCTCCGACTTCTTCGCGGCGCTCTTGCGGGGCGCGGAGCGACGGGCGGGCGCGCTGCGGCCCGTCGTGGAGGTCCGTGAGCTCTCGCGGCGAGACCGCTTCGGGGGCTCCTCTTCCTCCTGCTCGTCCTCGGGCTCCTCCTCTTCTTCCTCTTCCTCCTCGTCGTAGGGCTCTTCTTCCTCCTCTTCCTCTTCCTCCTCTTCCTCTCCCCGTGCCTCGTCCGGGCCCGCTTCCTCGTCGTCAGGCCTGTCGTCCTCGTAGGGCTCCTCGTCGAGGTCCTCCTCCTCGTCCTCGTACGGTTCCTCCTCGTACGCCTCGTCCTCCCCCTCGTCCTCCTCGCCGCGGCGACCGAGGTCGAGCGTGCGCTGGTGGATGGAGTCGGCGAGGCCGGAGAGCTGACGGTTGGCGGCCGCGGAGAGGGCCTTGCGGCCTGCTTGGAGGGCTTCGCCCCGGAGCTGCTGGCCGAGCTCGGCGGTCTGGGGCATCTCCCCGAGTTTCCGCAGCCCCTGTGTCACGAGCTGCCCGGGCTGGAGATCGAGTTTGCGTCCCGCGATGTAGGTCGCGAGCGACAGGGCCATGCGGCCCTTCTTCGCCCGCCCCAGTACGTAGCCTCCCGCAACGGCGGCTGCCAGGGCGATCTTGGTCGTGTCCTCCATCAGCCTCGTCCTTCCCGGGTGATGGGTGGCCGACGTCAGGTGACGGCCGACCCCGACGCTCGGGGCCTCATCTGGTAGGTGCTCGACGATGCGCCGGATATGCGGCGGTATGCGAAGAAAATTCTCTTCAGGTGGAGTGGGGCCGATCTCCCGGGGGAGACGCGTGGGTCAAGGGAAGTCCGATTCACGAAGGAATCAGATGACCACACCGGATCCAGAACGCCGCCGACGCCGTCCCGCACGGGACGACGACACGCAGCGTCCCACCAGGCCCGCGCGCAAGGCGGCCGGCTCCCGCAGACAGGGCGCGGCGGCGGCGATGCGGGCCGCGGCCGAGCAGCTGTCGGAACTGCTCGGCAGGCGCCCGGAGTCGGTGTCCTCCCTGAAGCCCACGGACGAGGGCTGGGAGGCGGTGGTGGAGGTGGTCGAGCTCGAACGCATCCCGGAGACCACCAGCGTCATGGGCAGCTACCGGGTCGAGCTGGACGGGTCCGGCGAGCTGATCTCCTACGAACGCACCCGGCGCTACAGCCGGGGCATGATCGACCGGTCCGGCCACTGAGGCGGCCGGACCGTGAAGGGAAACGTCATGACGGTGATGCCGCAGGGAGCGAGCGGAAGTCCCGCTCGCGGCGGCCAAGGCGGTACGGGCAGCCTCTACGACGTCCTGGAGCTCATCCTCGACCGCGGGCTGGTCATCGACGCGTTCGTACGCGTCTCGCTGGTCGGAATCGAAATCCTCAAGATCGACGTCCGGGTGGTCGTGGCCAGCGTCGACACGTACCTCCGCTTCGCGGAGGCGTGCAACCGCCTCGACCTGGAGTCTGGCCGCAAGGCGCCCACCCAGCTGCCCGACATGATGGACAAGATGGTCGAGGGCGGCAGTCGGGGCAAGACCAAGGGCGCGCTCAGCGGCGCGATGGAGGCTGTCACCCAGTCGCTGTCCGGCGGAGGGCAGGACGAGGACGAGGACGACGAGGAACAGGAGGAGCAGGAGGCTCCTCGACGCCGGAAGCCGGCGCGGCGGACGGCGCGGCGTGAGAGGGAATGATCATGGCCGTCTACGTCTACGCGGTGACAACGCGCGACCACCCCTGCCGGGTCGAGGGAATGACGGGGGTGGGCTCCGACGGAGCGGCGGTGCGGGTCCTGTCCACGGGGGCGCTGCGCGCCGTGGTGAGTGACATCGAGGAAGAGATCCGCCCGAAGCGGCGGGACGTGGCCGCCCACCAGGCGGTCCAGGAGCGTCTGATGGAGGACGGCACCCCCCTGCCGCTGCGGTTCGGCTACACCGCCCCCGACGACGACGCCGTCCTGCGGGCGCTCGAGGAGAAGGAGGACTTCTACGGCGCGGCGCTGGAGCGCGTCGCCGACTGCGCCGAGTACCACGTGAAGGCCTCCCGGGCGCAGGACATCATGCTCCGGGAGATCCTCGAGGACCTGCCCGAGGCGCGCCGGCTCAACGACGAGATCCGCCAGGGCTCCGAGGATCCCCGGCTGCCCGTGGAGCTGGGGCGCATGGTCGCCGAAGAGGTCGAGCAGCGCCGCGCGAACGCGGCCGAGAGGCTGATCGGCTCCCTGGCACCGCTGGGGCGGGAGTACGTCGTCCACCCCGTCGGCGGCGACGACGACTTCCTCGCCCTGTCCCTGCTCGTCCGGCGGGACGACGAAGGGGCCCTGAACGCCCTCGACGAACGCACGGGGAACCTTGGCGACGGCGTCGAGGTCCGGCTGACCGGGCCGCTGCCCCCTTACAGCTTCATGTCGTAGGCCGTCGGCGACCGCCCGGAGGGAGCGAGGAAGGAGGGAGCGCGATGGGCCTGCTGGGGAAAATCGTCACTCTGCCGCTGGCCCCGGTCCGCACCGCCGTGTGGGCTGCCCAGCGCGTCGCGGAGAAGGCGGAGGCCGAGTACTACGACCCGGCACCGGTCATGGCCCGGCTCGCCGAACTGGAACGCCGGCTGACGGCGGGCGAGATCGACGAGGAGACCTTCGACCGTGAGGAAGACCTGCTGATCGACCGTCTCGAGGAGATCGACAGGTACCGCAGGGGCGGCCTCTGACCGGGCGACCCCGATCCGAGTCCGACGGCAGACACTGGGAGGCGAACCTTCGTGACCGACCCCCTCGCCCGCAGGTTCGGTGCCGATCCGCCGATGGCCGGTTATCCGCCGAGCTCCGCAAGCAGTCTCGCCGACATCCTCGAGCGGGTCCTGGACAAGGGCATCGTCATCGCCGGCGACATCCGCATCAACCTGCTCGACATCGAACTCCTCACCATCAAACTGCGCATCCTGATCGCCTCCGTGGACAAGGCCAAGGAGATGGGCATCGACTGGTGGGAGCACGACCCGTCCCTCTCCTCCCGCCACGATCCGTCCCGCCTCGATTCCTCCCGCCGCGATGCCTCCCACCTGGACTCCTCCCGCCAGGACGACGTCAGCTCGCTCGCCGCCGAGAACCAGCGCCTGCGGGAGGAGATCGCGCGACTGCGCCGCGACGGGATCACCGCAGGGTCCGGCCCGGCCCCCGAGGCGGTCGGCATCGAGGAGGAGGGGGCCGAGGACGAGGCCCGGCCGGCCCGCCGTACGGCGAAGCGGAGGACCGGGACATGAACGGGCCCGCCACGGCGACGCTCACCTACGTCTACGCCGTCACACCCCCGACGCCCGCCCTGGACGACGTCCTGCCCACCCTGACCGGGGTGGCGGGCAGCCGGGTCGCCCTCCTCGCCCCCGCCCCCGACGACACCGGGCCGGTCGTCTTCGCCATCAGCGACGTCCCCCGCGCCGACTTCGAGGAAGCGGTGCTCCCCGCCCGCTTCGAGGACCTGCGCTGGCTGGAGGAGACCGCGCGCGCCCACCACCGGGTCATCGAGACCCTCGCGGCCCGCACCACCGTCCTGCCCCTGCGCATGGCCACCCTCTACCAGGACCACACCCGCGCCATGCGGGCCCTGCAGAGCCAGAGCCAGGAGTTCGCCACCCAGCTGGCCCGGCTCGCCGCCCACACCGAGTACGGCGTCAAGATCTACGTACGCCCCGCCACCGCCCCGGACACCGGGGCGGCCGCGCCGTCCGCCGGCCCCGGCAAGGCCTACCTCCAGGCCCGCCGGGCGCAGCGCGACGCCCACGAGGACCACTACCGGCAGGCCAGGACCGCGGCCGACCGGATCGCCGAGATCGCCCTGCGGTACGCGGCCGACCACGTCGCCCATCCACCGCAGAGCGGCCCGCTGACCGCCGCCTCGGTCGGGGAGAACGTGGTCAACGCCGCCTTCCTGGTGCCCGACGCCGAAGCCGACGCCTTCCGCAGGGCGGTCCAGGCCGCCGCGGAGGACCTCCCCGGAATCCTGCTCGAAACGACCGGCCCCTGGGCCCCGTACTCGTTCACGGCTCTCCCCCCGACCCCCGAAGCCCCGATCCTCGACGTTCCGCTCCCCGAACCGCCGCCCGGTCCCGGTCATGAGCCCCGCTGACCGCAACGACCCCGCCCTGCCGGGCCGGCAGGTCGCACTCGTCGACCTCCTCGACCGGCTGCTCGCCGGAGGCGTCGTCATCACCGGGGACATCGTCCTGTCCATCGCGGACATCGACCTCGTACGGATCTCCCTCCGTGCCCTCATCAGCTCCGTCACCGACTCGGTCGGCGGCCTCGGAGCCCCGCGCCCGGCAGGGCGGGGCGGGGGTGAGCCCGATGGGCCGTGAAACCCCCGACGTGCGGGCCGTCGGCGAGGCGATGGCCGATGCCGTACGGCTCCTGCCCGCCCCACCCACCGACACCGCCCGGCAGCCGCCCGCGCGGCGGATCCGCACCGGCTCGGACACGGTCGAGGAGGACCTGGTCAAGCTGGTCCTGACCGTGGTCGAACTCCTCCGCCAGCTCATCGAACGCCAGGCCCTGCGCCGTGTCGACGCCGGCGGCCTCACGGAGGGCCAGGAAGAGGAACTCGGCGCGACCCTGCTGGCCCTCCACGACCGCATGACCGAACTGTGCGCCCAGCACGGCTTCAGCCTGGACGACCTCAACCTCGACCTGGGCCCCCTCGGCCCCCTGCTTCCGCCCCCCGAGTCCTAGGCCCCTGAGGGATTCCGACGTCGGTTTCCCGGACCTGTTCGCCGGGCCGCCGGGCCCGGGCGCTGACCGCGGGTCCCGTACCGGGCGCCGACCGGGAGGCGCTACCTGGTGAGGAGGCGTATCGGGCGTATGGTCGATATACGGGCGTGGCAGGACGTTCTTGTCCGCCCGACGGTCGTGACGGTCGGCACCCGCGCAACCGCTCGGAGACGTCGCGGAACACGGGCGGAGGAGGCGAGGTGCGGCGAATGGACGGACCGGAGGATCCGGACGGGGACAGGCTGCTGGACGAGGCACTGGCCGACACGGTCCGGCGCACCGGGGCCTCCGCCGGGGCCGTCTACCTGCTCGACGAGGCCACCGGGATCCTGGCCATGACGGCGCTCTGCGGCGTGCCCCTGGAAGTGGCGTGGCCCTGGCGGAGGGTGTCGCTGAACGCGCCCGTCCCGGTGAGCGACGCGATCCGCGAGAACCGCCTGGTGTGGGTGGGCTCGCAGAACGACATGGCCCGCACCTATCCCCGCGCCGCGGCCAGCCTGCCGTACCGGTTCGCCCTCGCCGCTGCCCCGCTGTCCGGGCGCGACCGCTGTCGGGGAGCGATCTTCCTCCTCTGGCCCGCCAGTCACCCCGCCGAGGCCTCCCGCCGCGAGCGCGGCCACATCGCGTCCGCCGCCCGGCGCATGGCCCGTGTACTGGACGAGGTCACCGTGCCGTTCCCCCTTCCCGATCAGCCCCGCCTCGTCCCGGTCGCCCCGGTCGCCCGCTCGTACGGCGCCCGGCCGTCCCAGGCCGCCGCGGACTACGCCGAGCGCCTGCCCGAGGGAGCCCTCGGCATGGACCTGGAAGGCAGGATCACCTTCCTGACCACCGAGGCGGCGTCGCTGCTCGGCCTCGAAGCCGAACGGCTGCTCGGCACCCGGCCCTGGCAGTCCCTGCCCTGGCTGGACGACGCGGTGGTCGAGGACCACTACCGCACCGCCGTCATCAGCCGGGATCCCGTCGCCTTCACGTCCCTGCGCCCCCCGTCCACGTGGCTGCGCTTCCAGCTCTATCCGGACGCCAGCGGTATCAGCGTCCGCATCACCCGCGCCGACGCGGCCGCCCCCGGCCGGCCGCCGGCCGCCACGGCGGCCCGGTCCGTCCCTTCCACCTCCACCCCGTCGGGTACGGCGCAGGCCGGACGCCTCTACCAACTGGTTCACCTGGCCGCGGCCCTGACCGAGACGGTCGCCGTCCGCGACGTCGTCGAGCTCGTCGCGGACCAGGTGCTGCCCGCCTTCGGCGCCGACGGCCTGGTGCTGTCCGCGGCCGACGCCGGACGACTCAAGATCACCGGACACCACGGATACGACCAGGAGACCATCGACCGTCTGGACGGCCTTCCCCTCGACACGGACCTCACCCCCGCCGGACAGGTCCTGGCCGACGGGGTCCCGTCGTTCTTCGCCGACCGGGAGGAGATGGCGCGGCGCCACCCCGGGGCGCCGCAGATCAGTGACAAGCAGGCATGGGCGTTCCTGCCGCTGATCGTCTCCGGCCGGCCCGTCGGCTGCTGCATCCTCTCCTACGACCGGCCCCACGAATTCAGCGCCGACGAGCGGGCCGTCCTGACCTCCCTCGCCGGGCTGATCGCCCAGGCCCTGGACCGCGCCCGTCTCTACGACGCCGCCCGGGACCTCGCCCGCGGCCTGCAGCAGGCCCTTCTGCCGCACCGGCTGCCCGCCCTGCCCGGCCTGGACACGGCGGCCCGCTACCTCCCGGCCAGCCACGGGATGGACATCGGAGGCGACTTCTACGACGTCATCCGCCTCGACGGCACCACCGCCGCGGCGGTGATCGGCGACGTCCAGGGCCACAGCGCGGCGGCCGCCGCCCTCATGGGACAGGTCCGCACCGCCATCCACGCCACCGCCGGGGGGTCGCCCGGGCAGGTCCTCGCCCGGACCAACCACGTCCTGGCCGACCTGGAGACCGATCTCCTCGTCTCCTGCACGTACGCGCACATCGACCTCGCCCGTCAGGAGGCCGTCCTGGCCAGCGCGGGCCACCCGCCCCCGCTGCTGCACATCCCCGGCCGACGGGCCCGCGCGGTGGAACTCGACCCCGGTCCGCTGCTGGGCATCGACCCCGGCCTCTCCTACCCCGTCACCACACTGCCCCTCAGCCCCGGCTCGACGCTCGCCTTCTACACCGACGGCCTCGTCGAAACGCCCGGTGTGGATCCGGACCGGATCGTCGGAGACCTGGCCGTCCACCTCGCCGAGCACAGCGGACAGGACCTCGACCGGCTGATCGACACGCTCCTGCACCGGGCCCGGCCCACCGCTCACTACACCGACGACATCGCCGTGCTCCTGCTGCGCACCTCGGAGCCCGGGTGACGGCCTTCGCGTGGGCCGCGTACATCCGTACGGGGCATTGGCGGGGAACGGGCAGGATTCGTCCGCGCCGTGCGGGTAGCCGGGGGGTATGACTGCCAACGACAAGGCCCCGCTCCGTGCCGTCGCGCTCGTGTGCACGCTGTCCCCTTCCCCCGCCCCCTCCAGCTCCCAGCTGCTGGCGGAGCAGGTGCTGGAGCAGCTCTCCGGCCACGGAGTCACGGGAAGGGCCATCCGGATCGCCGACCACGACGTGAAGCCCGGCGTGAAGACCGACATGGGCGAGGGCGACGAGTGGCCGGCCATCCGTTCCGCCGTCCTGGACGCCGACATCCTGATCCTGTCCACCCCGATCTGGCTCGGACATCCCTCCAGCCTGGCCCAACGGGTCCTGGAACGTCTGGACGCCGAGCTCTCCGAGTCCGACGACGAGGGCCGCATGCTCACCTACGGGAAAGTCGCCGCCGTCTGCGTCGTCGGCAACGAGGACGGCGCCCACAAGGTCAGCGCCGATCTCTTCCAGGGCCTCGACGACGTGGGCTTCTCCCTCGCCCCCAACGCCGTCACCTACTGGGTCGGCGAAGCGATGCAGGGCACGGACTACCAGGACCTGGACAAGACCCCCGAGAAGACCGAGGCCACGACGGCGACCCTCGCCGCCAACACCGCCCACCTCGCCCGGCTCCTCCGGGGCGCTCCGTACCCCTCCTCCTGACCTGGAGCCCACGACCGCGACCGCAGTGGCGCCCGGGCCCGGGCCCGAGGCCACGACCGCGCACGAGACCGCGACCGATGCCGAGCGCATGACCGTACGAAAGGACCCGCGATGTCCGACCGACAGGCCCCCGCCGTCCCCGACCCCTCCACCCACCACCCCACTCCGCCCCAACCCGACCAGCAGCAGCGGCACCCCGGCTCGACCGAGGCCATGGAGCCGCGGCCCGACCACGGCGAGGATTCCTACGAGGGCCACGGCCTGCTGACCGACAGGGCGGCGATCGTCACCGGCGGCGACTCCGGGATCGGCAGGGCCGTGTGCCTGGCGTTCGCACGGGAAGGCGCGGACGTCGTGTTCACGCACCTGCCCGAGGAGAAGGCCGACGCCGAGGAGACCGCCCGTCTGGTCCGCGCAGCGGGCCGCACCGCGGTCGCCGTGCCGTGCGACATCCGGGACGAGCGGCAGTGCACCGACCTGATCGACCGCACGGTCGGCGAACTCGGCCGCGTCGACCTCCTCGTCAACAACGCCGCGTACCAGATGTCACAGCCCGACGGCATCGAGGCGATCACCACGGAGCAGTTCGACCGGGTGATGAAGACCAACCTGTACGGCATGTTCTGGCTCACCCGCCGGGCACTGGCCCACATGCCGCGCGGCGGATGCGTCATCAACACCACGTCCGTCCAGGGCTACCAGCCCAGCCCCCATCTCCTCGACTACGCGATGACGAAGGCGGCCATCATCTCCTTCACCCACGGCCTCGCCCAGATGGTCGCGGAACGCGGCATCCGGGTGAACGCGGTCGCCCCCGGGCCGGTCTGGACCCCGCTGATCCCCGCGACGATGCCGGAGACGAAGCACTTCGGCGAACAGTCACCGCTGGGACGTCCGGCCCAGCCGGCGGAGATGGCTCCCGCCTACGTCTTCCTGGCCTCGCCCCGGGCGAGTTACATCACCGGGGAGATCGTGAACGCCACGGGCGGGACACCACTGCCCTGAGCCGCTACTCCTGCCGCTTCGCCTCCTGTGCCTGCTGGGCGATGTCCTCCAGCACGGCCTTCGGATCGGCGGACGGTGCGACGGCCTTGCCGATGTTCCGCTTGATGGTGTTGCTGATCTGCAGCCAGGACGGTTCGTTGACCGGGTAGAGCTGCGCACTGTGCAGCGCTTCCAGGAACTGCTCGGTGTCGGGATCGGCCTGCGGGCCCTGGGACGCCTCGGCGGCGGTCACCGTCGACGGCAGCAGGTGGTAGCGCCCCGCGAACTCGCTGAGGTTCTTGTCCTGGTAGACGAAGTCCAGGAACGAGCCCACCAGTTCGTGGTTGCCGTCCCGCTTGAAGGCCATCATCCAGTCGGCTACGCCCGCCGCCGGCGGGGTCCTCCCCTCCTCCAGCGTGTCCGACACCGGCATGTTCAGGGTGCCGACCTTCATCCCCCTCGCCCTCGCCTCGTGGAGGAGCGAGGGGTAGCCGTTGACCATGCCGACGTCGCCGCGGAGGAAGGCGTCGAAGGCGTCCTGCCGGTTGAGCTTGGCCGGCGGGACCGGGCCCGTCAGGCCGGGCACGACCAGGTTGTCCCTGATCCAGCGGAACGTCTGGGTGTTCTGCTCGGAGGCGATGGTGTACTGGCCGCTGATGTCGGTGTACCCGCCGCCGTTGCTCAGCTCCCAGATCAGGGCTTCGGCGTGCGCCTCCTCGGGGCCGAGCGGCAGGGCGTACGGATAGAGCACACGCTCCTTCTTCAGGGCCTCGGCCGCTTCCTTCAGGTCCGACCAGGTCTTCGGCGGCTTGGCCCCGGCCTTGTCGAACAGCTCCTCGTTGTAGAAGAGCAGCCGGCTGCTGGCCACGAAGGGCAGACCGTACAGGGTGTTGTCGACCGAGCCCGCCGCCGCGAGCGGCCGCAGGAAGTTCGCCTCCGCCCTGATCGACAGCAGTTCGTCGGCGGGGTAGAGGCGTCCCTCCGCGGCGAAGTCGGAGTACGCGCCCATCAGAGCGACGTCCGGGGCGTTGTCCTCCTCGACCATGCGGGTGACCTCGCGGTCGACGTCGGCCCACGGATAGAGCGTCACCTCGACCTTCTTGCCGGGGTGGGCGGCGGTGAAGGCGGCGGCCAGCTTGTCCCAGTACGCCTTGGAGCTGGTCGCCGGGCTGTCACCGTACTCGGGAGCCACCAGACGCAGCGTCGTCCCGGCGCTCTCGGACGAGTCGCAGGCGGTGGCGAGCGAGCCCAGCAGTCCGAATGCGGCCACGGAGACGGTCATGCCGAAGATTCTCGGTCGCATGGCTCTTCCCTCTTGATTTTCTGGACAGTGCGTCCGGGATTCTCCCCTGGCCAGAGGCATATTTCGCCCCCTACTCGACGGTTGTGTCATAGCTCCAAGCGGGCGGACTCCCCATGGTGTCTTTCGATATGAGGGCGCTGATTCTGACGCGCGTAGAACCTTCCACCAAGTCCACCGTGACTCCGGTGCGGAGCATTGACGAGAAGGCGAACGGCCGCGCGCCATGACCCTCGGCGCGCGGCCGGCCGGAGGGACGTCCGGTCCGGGGGAGTCCCGCCGATCAGGCCGGACGCCAGTCGGGTCGACGGCCGCTGAGGCCGATCACGCGGTCCAGCAGGGGCGCGGTGTCCGGCACCGCGACGACGGGGCCGAAGAAGCCCTCGTCGGAGGAGCCGTCGGCCGGGGTCAGCAGGGCCTCGGAAACCCTCAGTTCCTCCTCGCTCACCTCGTACGCCTGACCGCTCGCCCGTGCCAGGTCCCAGCCGTGGACCAGCAGTTCGTCGAGCGCGACCCGGCCCATGACGGCGGCCGGCAGGCGGACCCCGCCCGCCTGTGTGTCCCCTTCCCAGGCGCCCGGCTCCCGCCAGGCGGCGGCCAGCTCGCCCAGCGCCTGCGGCAGGGCCGTCCGCCAGTCCTCCGTCAGTACCGGACGGGACGAGCCGGGCGGCGTGGCGGTGGTGGGCCCCACATGCTTGCGGGCCGCGTCGCGGAAGGCGACGCTGAGTCCGGCGACATGGGCGAGCACCTCCCGTACCGCGTATTCGGGGCAGGGTGTCGGATCGTCGAGCCGCTCGTCGTCGATCCCCTCCGCGATCCGGGCGACGCGCTCGGCGGCCGCCCCCAGGTCGATGGGCTCCGTGCGTGAAGTGTTCTCCATGCGGGGTGGACCGCCGGGCCGTCGGAAACTCATCGCCCCGCGCCCCCGCCGGTTTTTCCTGCGGATTGCCTGCATGGTGATGTCTTGCCGCAGTCTTGGCGCTGCTTTGGCGACGCTTTGGTGGGCCGCATCCCTCCTCGCACTAGCGTTCCCGCCATGCCGTCATACCCCCCACGCGCCAGCGCGCTTCAGGTCCTGCCGTACCGCAAACCCACCCGCGGCCGGGACTACTGGATCCTGGACGACGTCCTGCCCGACCCCGACGCCGTACGAGCCCGCATGCTCGAACGGGACGACTGGGTGGAGGGCTACCCCCACAAGCCCGAGCCGTGGCCGGGGCTGCGCACGATGCCCGGCCTCGAACCGGCGGAGCTCGCGCACGTGGAGAAGCTGGTGCGCAAGACCGTCGGGGCCCAGAAGCTCTGGACCGTGGACCCCGCCGGCGGTGGCACCTTCAACCACAACTGCGTCCAGGTCGTCGGCAAGGACGAGTGCGCACCGCGCCCGCACACCGACTCCCGGAGCCTGTGCCGCTACGCGGCGGTGCTGTACCTCAGTCCGGACCTGCCCAAGGACTGCGGCACCAGCTTCTACCGCCAGAACCTGCCCGGCGGTGTGCTCGGCGGCAATCAGGTGCTCGCCCCGCACAACAACCTGGTCGACGCGCTGGGCACTCGCTTCGTGCCGGAGGACTCCTTCACCGAGGACCTGCGCGTCCCGCCCCGTTACAACCGTCTGCTGCTGTACTCGGCCAACCTCATCCACACCGCGACCGGTTACACGGGCACGGCCTTGCGGGACAAGCGGATGACGGCCGTCTTCTTCTGGATGGCCTAGGGGGTGTCCGACCATTCCCGTCGGCCGGGCCGGATCGGGGACCGGCACCGGTCGGCGGTCAGCGGCCGAGCGAGGAGAGCAGGGGGCGCCAGTCGATGTGGTGTTCCTCCGTGCCCTGGGGGACCAGGGCGAACGTCTCCCGTACCACGGCGGTCAGCCGGTTCGCGTCGACCAGGACCTCGGCGCGGTGCCCGGCGGGACCGAGCCGGATCAGCAGCATGCCGTCGGCGGCGGGCCGCAGATGGACCTCCCCGTCGCCGGTCGGCGCGAGCGAGCCTATGACGACCATCTCCCGGTCCAGGTGCCAGACGACGGGATCGGGATCCAGGAGGTGGAAGGTGATGCTCAGGGCGTGGGGATTGCGGGAGGTGTAACCGAGGGTGGTGTCGATCGGGACCGTCGTGTCCGGGGTGAGCAGGTCCATGGACATGCTCCGGGTCAGGGTCTTCACCGCGGGGAGCGACTGGGACATGGGATCCTCCGGCTTCGTGCGTCGGAAGCGGGTGTGGTGTGCTCCTCACCCCTCTGTCCCTCCTTACTCCTCGCCTTCGTGAGGCGGATGCGATGACCCTGTCGTGATCCTGTGGAGAAGATCCGCGTCCGGGCGCCTCCCGGTCCCCGGCGGGGCCACGCGCGGCGTGGACCCCGGCGGATTCAAGGGGGCGTCAGGTCGTCGAGCTGCGCCGCGAGTTCGGGATGGGTGGTCAGGTGGGGGCGGGTCGCGGTGAGGGGGTCGACGAGCTCCGCCGGGTCGTTGTGGGCGAGGGCCGCGTGGAGCCTGCTCAGCGGCAGGTCGGCCGCTGTCGGCAGGTCGGTGAGGGCGGTGATCCGCCCGGCGATGCTGCGCAGGTCCGCCGCGTTGCGCCGGGCCCAGGTGGCGGTGGTGCGCTCGGCCGCGCGGCGCTCGCGGGTGGCCTGGACGCGCTGCTCGCCGGTCGTTCCGTCGGGTCCGGGCCGGTTGCGCAGATAGCGGCGCTCGGCGGCCTGGCGGCTGGCGACGCCGAGGGGGTGGGCGAGCTCGGCCCAGCTGGCGCCCGCGTGGCGGGCGGTCTCGATCAGGCCGGTCTCCCATCCGGCGAGCTCCTCGCGCACCTGCCGCAGCAGCAGCAGCGAGGCCAGGGCCTGGTCCGTGCCGACGGCGGGGGCCTCGCCGCTGCCGGGGGCCGTGTGCCGAGCGGCCCGCAGGGCCTCGTCTATGGCCCGGAGAGCCGCCGCGGCGGCGAGGAAGGACGCCGGGCTCTGTGCGTCGGCGCCGGACTGTTCCGGTCGGTCGGCCGGGGTCATGGGCATCTCCCTCGGTGGTCGTCCTTTGGATGACGCCCTCGCTTGTCATCCATTGGATGACATGTTACAACGGTTTCAGTGAGGCGCATTGGCAGCAACTGCCCGAACCTCTGGAGGTGTTCTTCGATGTTGATGCGCACTGACCCCTTCCGCGAGCTCGACCGGCTGGCCCAGCAGGTGATGGGTCCGGGGACCTGGACGCGACCGTCCCCGATGCCCATGGACGCCTACCGCGAGGGCGACGAGTACGTGGTGGCCTTCGACATCCCCGGTGTCGGTCCGGACGCGATCGACATCGACGTCGAACGGAACATGCTGACCGTCAAGGCCGAGCGCCGGCCCGTGACGAAGGCCGACGACGTGCAGATGGAACTCTCGGAGCGGCCGCTGGGTGTCTTCTCGCGCCAGATCGTGCTGGCCGACACGCTGGACACCGAGCGCATCCAGGCCGACTACGAGGCGGGCGTGCTCACCCTGCGCATCCCGATCGCCGAGCGCGCCAAGCCCCGCAAGATCGCCATCGGCGTCGGCGCGGGCCGCAAGGAGATCTCCGGCTGAGCCGGACGAACAAGGGCTGAACAGCGGCGGAGGACGGGCATCTGATCTCCCCCTCGCCCGTCCTCCGCGCCCCTGGACCGAGGAAGGGTGGCGGCCGACGTGACCGTACGACGGGAAGCGTTTCTCGATCAGGTGAAGGAACGCGGCACATACGACACCGTGCAGGAGGCCGAACGCGCGGCCCGCGTGGTGCTCGCCCTGCTGGGCGCACACCTGGTGGGCGAGGTGCGCGCCCGGTTGGCCGCGCGCCTGCCGGAAGCCTTCGCCCTGATCCTGCTCAACCCGCTGCAGAGCGCCGAGCCGCTCTCGCCCGAGCGGTTCGTACGGGCGACGGCGGCCTGGATCGAGGGCGCGACGGAACGGACCGCGGCCTGGGACGTCGGCGCCGTCCTCTCCACGGTCGCCGACGCCGCCGGCGACGGCCTCCTCAAGGAGGTCCTGCTCCAGCTGCCCGAGGGCTACGACCTCCTCTTCGGCCGCCCCCAGCCCACCTGACCCCCCCACCTCCGGTGGCCGCGCACCGGCCACCACGACCCCGGTGACAGAAAGGCAACCACCGCAGTGATGTCCGACCAGAGCGCACCGTTCCGGCAGCCCCACGGCAGGGCGTACGAGCAGATGCTGGAGAAGGTCCGCTACGACGGCGCCTATCCCGACCGCGCGAGGGCCGAGGAAGCCGTCCGCCTCGTCCTCGGGGGGCTGGGGCGCCAGCTGACCGGCGACGAACGCGTCGAACTGGCCGCCCGCCTGCCGTTCGAGGCCGCGTGCATCCTCACCGCCCAGATCCCCGACCCCCGGCCGCTGGGGGGATGGGCGTTCGTCAAGGACCTCGCCGCCCGCACCGGCTCCTCCCTGGCCACCACCCGCTGGGACACCGGATCGGTCTTCTCCGCCGTCGCGGCCTACGCCGGCCCCGACCTCCTGACCCGCATCCTCCGCCAGCTCCCCACCGGCTACGCGCTGCTGTTCGGCCGCGCCGAACTCGCCCCCGCCGCGTAGCGCGCGACGCGGGGGCCCGGGGCGGACACGACCGGCGCGCGGCTGTCCGCCCCACCCCCACTCCGTGCCGGGACCGGGTGGGGCGGGCGGCCACCGGGACCGGGCGAGGCGGCCACCGCCGGGACCGGTCACCCTCACCGGCCGAAGCCCCGTCAGGCCGAACGCGCCCGCCCGACGGACTCCAGCACGGCGGTGAGGAAACGGCGCACCGACTCCAGCTCGCCCGCCTCGAAATCCTCCGCGACCGCCACCACTTCGCCGATCACCGGCCCGAAGAAAGCCCATCCGAGCTCGGTGGCCTTCTCCTCCACCTTCAGCAGCACGCGCCGCCGGTCCGCCGTGTCCCTGCTGCGCGAGACCAGCCCGAGCCGCTCCAGCCGGTCCACCAGGGAGGTGGTCCCGGCGGAGTTCAGCCGCAGTTGTTCGCCGAGCCACCCGGGCGTGGCCCGGACGCCCGCGCGCTCCGCGTCCAACAGGTGGATCAGCGCGCGCACATCGGTGGGATGCAGCCCGTGGCGCGCCGCGAACTCGGCGCCGAGCACGTCGAACTCCACGGTGACCGCGCGCAGCAGGTGCACCAGTCCCATCACCGGACTCCGATCGTCCATGCACACTCCTCGGTCTCACGGCTAATATCTCGCTGAGCGAGATTATCGCCCAGCGAGAGGAATCGCCGTGTCCCCGTCCGAGTTCGACCGCGCCTACGACGCGCTCCGGGCCCGCTGGCCCGAATCCACCGAGGAGCGTGACGTCGCCACCCCGTACGGGCCCACCCGGGTCCACGTGTACGGCGCGCCGGGCGGCAGCCCCCTGCTCCTGCTGCCCGGCGGCTCCGCGACCGGCCTCGTCTGGTTCGCCAACGCACCGGCACTGGGGGAGCAGTACCGGGTCCACGCGGTGGACCTGATGGGCGACGCCGGCCGCACCCGGCGCCAGGGCACACCGCTGAGGAACGCCGACGACCTCACGGCCTGGCTGGACGCGCTCCTGGACGGCCTCGGGCTCGCCCGCACACACCTGTGCGGCCACTCGTACGGCGCCTGGATGGCCGCCCGGTACGCGGCGCACGCACCGTCACGGGTGGACCGCCTCGCCCTCGTGGACCCCACCCAGGTCTTCGCCGGCTTCCGCCCCGGCTACCTGCTGCGCGCGCTGCCCACCCTGATCCGCCCGAGCGAGGCCCGGGCGCGCGCCTTCCTGGCCTGGGAGACGGCGGGCACCCACCCGGACGAGACCTGGCAGCGGCTCTACGCGCTCGCCACCACCGTCCCCGGCCGCAAGCTGATCACCGGCACCCGCCCCCGCGCCGCCGACCTCGACATGCCCGTCCTGGTCCTGCTCGCGGAAGACAGCCGCACCCACCACGCCGCCGCGGTCGCCGACCGGGCCCGCCGGGCGCTCCCGCACGCCGAGGTGGCCCTGCTCCCCGGAGCCACCCACCACTCCCTGCCGCTCACCGCACCGAAGGAGCTCGACGACCGGCTGACGGCCTTCCTGGACGGAGACGGCCGCTCTCCCGGGAGACGCTCCGCGCCGCCGTCGTGACGGACGAGGGCGCGGAGGTGACGCCTCCCGGTGCCTCAGCGCCGGAGGAACAGCGGCGCCAGGGACTCGGCGGCCGCCGCCACGTCCCGCAGGGGAACGGCGTCCATCCCGGGCACGGCCGACAGCAACGTGCTGGAGAGGCACGTGTTCCGCGGCCGGGAGGCGTAGCGACCGGCGGCCCGGGGGACCGGCTTCACCAGGTCCGCCGGCACGTCCAGGACACGGGCGATCTCGCCGGCCCACGCCGCACGGGAGACACGCTCCGGACCTCCCAGGTGCAGCACGGGAGGAAGGACGCCCTCGTGCGCGAGGAGCAGGGCGACCACCAGGGCGACATCGTCCACGAGGACCGGCGTGGTCCACTGGTCGGCCGGTGCCTCCACCGTCTCGCCACGGGCCAGGCGGTGAGCGCAGGACGAGAAGAAGTTCAGCCACTTCCCGCCGTCCGCGGGCTCGTGGCCGTACACGAGACTGACGCGCAGGGCCGTCGCCGGGGAGACCGCCCGGGACAGCAGGATCTCCTCGGCGGCGCGTTTCGCCGCCCCGTAGGCGTTGGCGGGCGCGACCGGGGTGGACTCGACGTTCTCGGCGCACCTGCCGTCGAACACGTTGTCCGTCGAGATCATCAGGACGCGGTCCAGGCCCGGCAGCGCGGCGAAGTGGGCGGTCGCGGCCCTGTGCGCCGCGGCCGCCTCCTCGGGATGCGCCTCGCACCAGGTGACGTCGGACGGCCCGTGGACCAGGACGACCGTGCGGGGTGCGACGGCCGCCACGACCCGGGCGCAGGCCCTCGCGTCGGTGGCGTCCAGCGCCCTCCACCGCGCTCCGTACGCCTCGGGTGCGACGGCGGGCCGCCCCCGGGAGCCGAGCGTCACCTCATGGCCCTCGAGGACGAGCCGGCGGGCGATCTCGGAACCGACGAACCCGCTGCCGACCACCAGCGTCCGGCGGGCCGTGCCGGGTGGCGCGACCGCGACGGACGCGGAGTCCTCCGTACGGACGGACATCAGAGGGTCACCTTCTCCCGGTGCGCCGCGAGACGGCGGGCCATGAGCCGGCCCACCCCGATCAGGCCGTGGTCGTCGTCGTCCTCGCCCAGCACGACCATGGCGTCGACCTGGGCGGCTGCCAGGCCGAAGCAACCCTGCCGTACGAGCTCCTCCACCAGCAGCTCCCGGTAGCGCTCGCCGATCGCGAGGGCGAAGCCTCCCATCAGGACGTAGCGGCGGATCCCGATCGAGGCGAACACCGCGCCCACGGCCGCCGCCAGGTGCACGAGGGTGGAGCGCAGCACGGCCGTGGTGAACGGGTCCCCGTTCCGTACGGCCTCCGCGATCTCCGGATTGCCGAGGAAGCGCGGATCGGCCGTTCCGGCGCGGGCCGGTGCCGACCGGGCGTACCCCGCCGGGTCGGCCGCCGCCGCCCGGCGCACCGCGGCGAGGACGCCCCGCCCCGAGGCGATCGCCCCCAGGTGCCCGCGCCCCCCGCAGTCGCACAGCGGGGCGTCGGGGGAGCGGTCGCAGGTCCAGTGACCGAGCTCCCCGCCGTACCCCCCGGCGTCGAGGAGTACGTCGCCGTCGCGGAACACCTTGTTCCCGATGCCGGAGCTGACGGTCAGCAGACAGAACGGGACCGTGCTCTCCGTCCCGTACCGCCAGGCGGCCGCCGTGAGGTCGTTGACGACGAGCACCGGCACGGAGAGCCGGGCGCTCAGGACCTCCTGGAGCGGGAGGGGCTCGCCGCCCTCGCCCCACACCGTCGGGGCGCCCAGGACGATCCCGTCCCGGGCGACCGGGCCGGCGAAGGCGACGGCCAGGGCGGCCGGCGCGGGACCGGGGCGCGTCCCGGCCCACGGCGTCCCGGCCCGTCGCTCGGCCTCGCGCACGATCTGGTCGACCACCTGCCGCTGGAGCACGGGCACCGGCGTACCGGGGTGACGGTCCATGCCGTCCACCCGCATCCGGGCCACGTCCGACAGCCGTCCGCCGCCCCGGACGTCGAAGGTGCCGACGCGCAGCGTCGTCCCCCCGACGTCCATGACGATCAGGGGCCCGCCGGTCCTCGTCACCGCCGGGTCACCGGGCGGGATCGCCATCGGGGTCCCTCCTGTCGTCGGCCTCCACCTCGAAGACGAGAAGCGCCAGTTCCGTGTCCGTGTCATTGCTCAGACCGTGTTCGCCGAAGGGCTCGTTGGGGATGACGTCCCCGGCCTCCACCCGGAACGCCTCTCCGTCCCGGTACATCACGCCGCTGCCGCTGAGCACGACGTACGTCTCGCGGTCACGGCCGTGCCGGTGCCGCCCGATGGACGTCCCCGGCGGCAGGACGGCCAGGTCGATGAAGCCGGCGCCGGCCCCCTCGCCCCGGGCGAAGATCCGGTGGGCGAGGATCGTCCCCGCCCCGCCGTGGTCGTGCGGCTTCGGGGAGAGCAGGTGCCGCAGGTTCGCGAGGGGCCGCGCGGTCCCGGTGCCCCGGGTCACGGCCGGCCCCCCGCGGCGATGCCGTCGGCTCTCAGGGCGAGGTCGTCCAGGGCGAGGCGGAGCACGTCGCGGGGCACGTCGGCGAGGTCGTCGACGAACGTCGCCTTGCCCGCGGCGATGGGGACCACCAGGTGCAGCCGGCGGCCGCGCCGTTCCCAGGACTCCTCGAGCGCCCGCGTCATCAGTTCCGGCGTGCAGGTCTCCGCGTCGAAGACGGGCAGCCCGATGCGGGCGAGGAGACCGATGATCCGGTCGCACTCCCGCTCGTCGACCAGACCGAGCCGCAGCGCCAGACAGGCCGAGAGCGCCATGTCGACGGCGACGGCCTCGCCGTGTTCGAGGCGGTGGTCGCCGGCCGTCTCGATCACGGGGCTGAAGGTGTGGCCGAAGTCCACCAGGCGGGCGAGCTGGTGCTCCCGCAGGTTCGGGCACAGCTCCTCCATCATCAGCCGCATCGAGGTGCGCAGGACGTACGTCTCGACCTCGGGCGGCGTCGGGGTCCCGTCCCGCCGGAAGGCGTCCGGGTACCGCTCCAGCGTGCGGAACAGCTCCTCGTCCAGGATCACGGCCATCTTCACGATCTCGGCGAGACCGCACCGGATCTCCCGCGGGGGCAGGGTGGAGAGGAACGCGGGATCGCTCAGCGAGGCGTGCGCGGGGTGGTAGGCGCCGAACATGTTCTTCGTGTGCAGGGCGTTGACCCCCGTCTTGACGCCGACACCGACGTCCACCTGGCCGACGAGGGTGGTGTTGATCCGGACGTAGCGGATCCCCCGGGAGTACATCGAGGCGGCGAAGCCCACGACGTCCGAGACGATCCCGCCGCCGAGGGCCAGCATGACCCCGTGCCGGTCGAGCCCCGCCGCCTTGGCGAGCGAGCAGACCCGCTCCGCCATGGCCAGGGTCTTGTTCTTCTCCCCGGTGGGGATCGTGTGCAGGGTCCACGTCCCCGGTGTCAGGTTCGCCTCCAGGTAGTCGCGCAGCGCCCGTCCGTACAGGCGGTCGACGGTCGGCCCCGTGAAGGCGACGACCCGGCGTCCGCCCACGGCGCGGGCGAGTGCGGGATTCCCGGGGGAGAGCACCCCCGGGACGAGGTCCGACCGGTACCCGGTGCCGTCCGGCGCGAGCAGGCTGAAGCCGTCGGCGTCCTCCCACACCCCCGACAGACGTGCCTCGTCAACTAGAACCCGGCTTGACATGCCTCTCCTCGTTGGTCACTCGGTGTGCTTGCGGCCGGCGTGCGTACACCTCGGCCAGGTGGCGGACGAGCGGAGCCTCGGACAGCTCCTCCAGGGATACGGGGCGGCCCTGCCCGTCGGCGATCGGCAGGCACCAGTTGGGGTGGATCCCCGCCGTGCCCGGCAGGTTCTGCGGCCGCCGGTCGCCGGTCGTGTCCGGAAGCCAGACGCCGATCATCCGGGCCGGCGTCAGACTCAGGTACGTGTGCAGGGCCGCGACCTCGCCGGCGGGGTCGGGCAGCAGCCCGAGCCGTTCCAACGCGTCGAGCCAGCCGTCCCGTTCGGCGGCGGCCTCGGCCTTCTCCTGCTCGGGCGGCCGGGCGAGCAGCCCCAGCGAGGCCCGCAGGTCGACGTGTTCACCGCTGAGCCAGGCCGCCGTGGTGGGCAGATCGTGCGTGGTCAGGGTGGCCAGGCAGTGCTCACGCCACTGTTCCGGCGGCAGGGGACCCGCCCGGCCCTCGGAACCGCCCTCGTACTCGAAGCGCTGCACGGCCGTCCCCAGCACGCCCCGCGCCGCGAGCTCCTCGCGGACCTCCGGCTCGACCGTGCCCAGGTCCTCCCCGATGACGAACGCCCCGGCGGCCGCCGCCTCGGCGCCCAGCACGGCCAGCATCGCCGCGCCGTCGTACCGGACGTAGGTGCCGTCGGTCGGAGGCCGCCCCTCGGGCACCCACCAGAGGCGGAAGAGCCCCATGACGTGGTCGACGCGGAGGGCGCCGGAGTGCCGCAGCCCCGCACGCAGCAGACGGGCGAAGGGCCGGTAGCCCTCCGCGGCCAGCGCGTCCGGACGCCACGGCGGCTGACCCCAGTCCTGACCGGCCGGATTGAAGTCGTCCGGCGGAGCCCCCACCGACATGCCCTCGGCCAGACAGTGTTGGAGCGCCCAGGCGTCGGCCCCCTCGGGGGCCACCCCCACCGCCAGGTCGTGGACGAGTCCGACGTGCATCCCGGCCTCCCGCGCGGCGCGCTGGGCGCCGGCGAGCTGCTCGTCGGTGATCCAGGCGAGCCACCGGTGGAAGTCGACGGCGCCGGACAGGACCCGCCGGGCGTCGGCCACGACCGCCGACCGCGGGTCGCGCAGCGCGGCGGGCCAGGAACGCCAGGCCGGGCCGTGGACCTCCGCCAGCGCGCACCAGGTGGCGAAGTCCGTGAGGTCGCGGCCCTCCCGCGCCGTGAACGCGGCGAACGCCGCCGCACGCCCCGGTGAGCGGGGCACCTCGTACACCTCGCGCAGGGCCGCCAGCTTCAGCTCGCGCACCTCCTCGCGGCGGATGAGCGACTCCCCGGCCAGGACGGCGGAGTTGAGGGACGCGGCCCGGTCCGCGAGCCGCCGGACGCGGGCACGCGGCCCCTCCGCCAGGTACGCGAACTCGGGGACGGCCTCGACCCGCACGTGCATCGGATCGGGGAAGCGCCGGCTGCTCGGACGGTAGGGCGACGGATCCGGCAGCGGACCGGGCTCCATCGCGTGCAGCGGACCCAGCTGGACGAAGTCCGCCCCCAGGTCCCGTCCCGCCCAGGAGACCAGCTCGGTCAGGTCGCCGAGGTCGCCCATGCCCCAGGAACGGCGCGAGAGCAGGAAGTAGAGCTGGACGAGGAAGCCCCAGGAGTACGGCGCCGGGGCAGACCGCTCCGGCGCGACCAGCAGCACCGCGGCGTCCCGCCGTCCGTCCCGCTCCACGCTCAGGGTGTGGGACCCCACCGGCAGCGGCTCGTCGAGTCCCCGCGTACGGCCGTCGGCGCAGAACACCTCGGCCCCGGCCCCGGCCGGCAGCTCCGGGCGGGGGCCACGAGGCCCCCGCACCACGACGCACGGCGGGACGAGCCGGCGGGCCCGCTCGGCGCGGTGGGCCGCGAGGGCGGCTTCCGCGGCGGCGGGTGTCGAGGCGTCGACGCCGCACGCGGCGAGCACCGCGACCAGGGTGTCCCGGGGGACCTCGACCGGGCGCCCCCGGTCGGTGCGGTAGCCCGTCGCCACGCCGTGGGCCTCGGCGAGACGGGAGAGCGGGTCGCTCACACGCCACCCCCCATGGGCGCCACCGGCGTGCCGAAGAGGCGCTCCAGGACCGCCGCCACGCCGTCCTCCTCGTTGCCCGGCGCGATCTCGTCCGCGACGGCCCGCAGCGCCGGATGCGCATTGGCGACCGCCACGCCGTGGCCGGCGAGCACGAGCATCGGCAGGTCGTTGGGCATGTCGCCGAAGGCCACGGTCTCCTCGCCCGCGGCGCCGAGGAGTTCCAGGGCCCGCGCCACCCCGGTGCCCTTGGTGATGCCCCGCGGCAGGACCTCGACCATGCCCTGGACGGAGTGCACGACGGTCACCTCCTCACCGCAGAGCCGGCGGGCCGTCTCGGCCAGCTCGTCGTCCCCGAGGACACGGTGGTGCAGCACCAGCTTGTCGATCGGCGCCTCCCACAGCAGCGAGCGGTCGGCCGTGACGTCCCAGCCGTGCCGCACCCGCTCGCCGAAACCCGGTGTGACCTTGAAGCGGCTCTCCGGGGGCGAGGTCACCACCCCGAGTTCGAGCGGGCCGACGAAGTCCTCGACGCGGGCGACGACCGAGCGCGCCAGTCCGGTGTCGAGCCGCTCCGCGGACAGCAGCCGGTCCGCGCCCGCGTCGTACAGCTGCGCGCCCTGCCCGCAGACGGCGAGCCCCGTGTAGCCGAGGGAGTCGAGCAGCCGGCGGCACGCGGCGGCCGGACGGCCGGTCACCACGAGGTGCCGGGCCCCCGACGCGGCCACCAGATCGAGCGCGCGCCGGGTCCGCGACGAGACCGTCAGATCGCCGCGGAGCAGCGTGCCGTCGAGGTCGGTGGCCACGACGCGGTAGGGCGGTGCCTCCGGGAGAGGGACGTTGTCCCAGGTCACGCGGCCGCCGGTGAGCGTGAGCCGGAGGACGAGGCCCGCCCGCAGACCGTCGGCCCGGACGGAGCCCCGGAAGACGCCGTCGGCGTCCCGCCGCAGCGCGGTGGTCCGGGTCGTGCCGGCCGGCGGCACCGGCTCGTCCGACAGCGCGGCCTCGGCCGCCGATTCGAGGGGTTCCGGACCGGCCGGGTCCGTGCCGCCGGGGTCCGCCGTCACGTCCCCCTCGATCACGACGTCGACCGCCGTCACCTCCGGATGCCGGTACTCCACCCGGAGCGTCCCGTCCGGCTCGGCGGGCGAGACACGGCAGCGGTGCCGGACCGGGGCCATCAGCGCCTCGCGGCCCGCCGCCTCCGCCAGCTCGGCGCAGCGCGGGAAGTCCGCCCGCCGGAACGCGGCGGCGAACAGCGCCTCGTACGCGGCCCCGTCGAGCTCGGCGCACCGCCCGTAGGCGGCGGCGTCCCCCAGTTCGAGGGCGCGCCGGGCGATCGCCTCCCGGTGCTCGGTCCACTCCGCCCCGTCGAGCAGCTCGAACCATCCGTACCGGATCGCGTCCCCCGCCGGCAGCCGGCGGGGGACGCCGTCGAGGAGCTCCCGGAACGCGCCGAGGCGGCGGCGCGCGCTCTCGCCCCAGGTGAAACCGCGGGCGGTCCCGGAGGCCGCGGCGGACAGCCGCGCGTACTCCCCGGGCGCCTCGCGGAACGTCCGCTCCGCGGCACGGATCCGGTCCGCGAGCAGCGACGCGAGCTCGCGGTCGTCGTCGCGGAACGAGCCGCGCACCGCGAAACCCGTCGCCGCCGGGTCCTCGTGGGGAAGCGCGTGCCCGAAGTGGGCGGTGGTCCGCTGCGCGGTGGCGACGGGCACGGCGCCGCAGGCCATCGCCTCGGCCTGCGCGATGAGGAACCCGTCGAGCTCGAACTTCGACGGATAGACGCAGAAGTCGGCGCAGGCGGCCTCCGCGAAGAGCGCGTCCTCGTCGACGAGCCGCCAGTCGAGCCGCACCCGGTCCGGGTACGCGTCGGCGACCCGCTGGAAGTACGCGTTGGCGGGCGACGCCTCGGCCGCTCCGCCCGCGCCCGTCGCACACCGCAGGAGGAAGCTGACCTCCGCACCGCCGGCCAGGACCTCCTCCACGGCCCGCATCAGCTCCAGCTGGCCCTTGTGGTGCACGGCGTACCGGGCCGCGTGGTAGAAGACCGGCCGGGCCGGATCGAGTCCCAGGGAGCGCAGCACCGCGTCGCGGTCGACCCCCGCCGGGTCCCTCTCCAGCCACGCCCCGGAGACTCCGCAGCCCCCGTCGAAGAGCTTGCCCGCCTGCTCCCGCAGCAGGCCGGAGACGGGCAGCGAGGCGACGTACCGCTCCATCGGGGTGTCGGCGAAGGTGCTGTAGTGGTCGCGCTGGCCGGGGGAGACGAAGTCCACGAGGTCGGCGTGGGCGAGGAGTTGCGGGAAGAGGCCCACGTGGTCGGGACCGTACTCGGTGTGCAGGCGCGTCGCCGCGAGGGCCCGCACCATGGCGGCGGCCGGCGAGTCCTCCGGCGGCGGCACCTCCTCCCAGGCGTCGAGGGAGACCGCCCCGACCGTCCCGGCACCGGCCGGCCCGGGTGACGCGTCGAAGAGGCCCAGCAGGGCCTCGACCTGGGGCCGGTAGACCTTCTGCGTGATCGGCGCGTTGGCCGCCACCGTACTGACACAGCGCCACCGGGGGTCGTCGCGCAGCACCAGCGGGACGAGGTGGTGGTAGGACGGCTCGAAGCCGTGGACGATCGCCGGCTCCTCCCCGCCGAGCCGCTCCCGCAGGAAGCGCAGTCCGGCCACCTGGAAGACCAGCGGCTTGAAGAACGACAGGTCCCGGCCCTCGGAGTCCGGCGGGGGATACAGCCGGTCGGGCAGCAGGTCCAGCTGGGCGTCGGACAGGAAGTACACGTCCACGCCGTCGAGCCGCAGGAGATGGGCCCGGGTCGTCAGCGACAGCGCCGTCTCGGCGGGACGGCCGGGCCAGGTCTTCGGATCGAGCACCAGCGGCACCGTGTGGTCGAGCCGGAAGTCCAGGTCCTCGATCGCGTACGACTCGCGCAGCCGGTCGAGGTGCCCGTGCGCGGGGGTGACGATCGACACCCGGTGCCCCAGGGAGGCGTACTCCCGGGACAGGTTCCACACCAGCGGCGAGAGGCCCCCGCGCATCAGCCGGGGGTCGAAGCCGCCGCATTCGTAGGCGAAGTTGATGATGTGCATGGATGTGCTCCCTCAGCGTGCGGCGTTCGGCGCGGGTTCGACGTGCTGGACGAAGCCGTTCTCCAGGACGACCGCGGAGTCGATGTCGGCGCCGTCCGGCACCACGGCGCCGGGCAGCACCACGCTGCGCCGCACCCGCGCCCCCTCGCCGATCCGGACACCCGGGAAGAGCACGCTGTCCTCGACGTGCCCCCGGCTGACCATGTCGAAGGGGACCACGGAGCGGCGGACGCCCGGCGAGTCGACCCGACGCCGGTGCAGATAGGGCGAGATGGTCCAGGGCAGCGCCTCGACCGGCAGGCCGGCGTCGGGGCGGGTCATCGCGAGATGGGCGCGGTGGTAGCGCTCCACCGTGCCGATGTCCTCCCAGTGGCCCTCGACGCGGTGCCCCCGGATCCGTTCCCCGGCCGCGAGCATCGCCGGGATCACGTCCCGGCTGATGTCGTGCTGCCAGTCCGTGCCCTCCAGCTCCTCCAGGTACCGCCGGAGCACCTTGGCGTCGAACACGCAGAAGGCGGCGAACACGAGGTCGGACGTGGGGTGCTCGGGCTTCTCCACGAAGGTGGTCAGGGAGCCGTCCCGGTCGAACGCGACCATGCCGAAGAGGTGGACCCAGCGCGGGTCGATCCGCTGGTAGGCGAGGGTGAGCGCCGCCCGCGACGCGATGTGCCGCCGGATCAGCGGGCCGTAGTCGAAGCGGTAGACGTGGTCGGCGTGGAGCACCATGACGTGCTCGGTCCGGGGGCCGAAGATGTACTCCCCCTTGCGGATGAGGGCGTCGGCCGTGCCCTTCTCCAGGGGCCAGGTGCGGTCGGGAAGCCGCGGGGGCAGCTCCTCGCCCGTGGCGCGGTACGCCGCGTCGTACGGCCCGAAGTGGATCCGGAAGTCGCGCGAGGCGCCGTTCCAGGCGGAGTGCAGGTCGTCCATCAGGAGGCGCTCCTCGTACTGCGAGAGCAGGAGCACCTCCCCGAGTCCGGAGTCGCGCGCGTTCGCCAGGCTGAAGTCGACGAGCCGGCAGGCGCCGCCGTACGGCACGAGCGGCTTCAGCCGGCCTTCGCCGAGCCGCCCCATGCGCTCACCCCGGCCGCCGGCGAGCAGGACGGTGCGGACCGGGTCGAACTCAGCCATGACGCACCTCGTCCCAGGCGATCCGGCCGTTCGAAAGCGTCAGGAGCAGCCGGGCGCCCGTGCCCGCGGGCGGGGCGGCGCCGACGAACTCCCCGGCCGCGCCACGGGTCCACTCGGTGACCTCCGCCTCCGCCCGGCCCTCGGGGTCCCGGGGGCCGGGGACGACCAGTTCGACGCGCTCCGCGTGGGCGAGCCGGTACCGCAGGCCCTCGCCGTGGGGCGCGCACCGGTCGCCGAGGCGGGTCACCCGCTCCGGGGGTATCGCGTCCGGCCACCGTCCCGCCACCGCCTCGCACACGGCGAAGTCGGCGCGTTCCCAGGCGGCGTCGAAGAACCGGAGGGCCAGTGCCGGGGTGACGGGGCCCAGCCGCTCGGCGGCGGCCAGGTCGCCGGCCGCCACGGCCGCGTCGAGCACCTCCCGGGGGCGCTCCTCCCAGGTCCGGGACGGCAGGGCGTCGAACCAGCCGTGCCGCAGGGCCGTGTCGGCCGTCGGCCGGGGGGTGATCCCGTGCCAGAGGTCCCGGAAGACCTCCAGGTGGAGATCGGCGCAGTGGTCCCAGGTGAAGGTGCGGGCCACCTGCCGGGCGCGGGCCGACAGGGCCCGGTACTCGTCGGGATCGTCGTGGAAGAGCCGTACGGCCCGGTGGAAGCGGTCGGCGAGCCCGTCGACGAGGAGCGCGTCGTCCTCGGCGAACGACCGGTTGACCGAGAAGCCGGTCCGCGTCGCGCCCTCGTCGGCGTGCCGGAAGTGGGCCGTGCCCCACTGGGCGGTGGCCACCGGCACCGCCCCGCACGCCATGGCCTCGCCCTGGGCGATGAGGAAGGTGTCCATCTCGAACTTGGACGGGAACACGCAGAAATCGGCGGAGGCGGCGTAGGCGAAGACCCGGCTCTCGTCGACCCGTTCCCACTCCAGGTGCACCCGGCCCTTGTGGCGTTCGGCGACCTCGTGGAAGTACGGGTCGTCGATGCCGGTGCCAGTGATGCAGCGCAGGACGAAATTAGCCGCGAGCCCGTCGGTGAGGACCCGGTCGATCGCCCTGACCAGTTCGACCTGGCCCTTGTGGTGGACCGCGTAGCGGGCGTTGTGGAAGAACGTCGGCAGGGACGGGTCCAGACCGAGCCCGGAGAGGACGCCGTCCCGGTCCACCGCGTCCGGGTCCCGGGCGAGCCAGCTGTCCGAGATCGCGCAGCCGCCGACGAACTGCTTGTGCGCGTTGCGCCGGACCGTCCGGGAGATCGGCAGCGCCGCGAACAGCTCCTCGAACGGGGTGTCGCGGAAACCGTTGTAGAAGTCCCGCTGGCCGGGGCAGAGGAAGTCGATCCCGTCGGAGTGGTCGGCGACCAGACCGTAGACGGTGAGGTGGTCGGCCGGGTACTCGTAGTGCAGATGGGTACGCGTCTGGTACTGGCGCTGGGCCTCGCGCTCACCGGCCGGAAGCGACGGTTCCTCGTCCGGCAGCGGTGGCGCGCCGAGGAGTTCGAGGAGCCTGCGGACCTCGGGTCCGTACACCTTCTTGGTAATCGGCATGTTGCTCTGCACGGTGGTGACCACGCTCTTCAGCGGGTCGCCGCTCAGCGCCGGCGGCAGCAGGTAGTGGTAGTAGGGCTCGTGGGCGTGGACGATCGCCCGTTCGTCGCCGAACCAGCCGCGCAGGAAGCGCACGCTGTCGACCTGGAAGACCAGCGGTTTGAAGAAGGTGAGGTCCCGGCCCTTCGCCGAGTACGGCGGGTAGAAGGTGTCGGGCAGCCGGTCCAGGTGGTCGTTCGACAGGAAGTAGAGGTCGACGCCCTCCAGACGGATGCGGTGCGCCGTGGTGCGCAGCGCCACGTGCACCTCGGCGGGGAAGCCCCGCCACACCTCGGGGTCGAGGACGAGGGGGAGGGTGTAGCGGTCCTCGTAGGGGAGGTCCTCGACCGCGTGGCGACGGCGCAGGTCGTCGAGGCGCCCGTGGGCGGGCGTCACGATGGACACCCGGTGGCCCTTGCGGGCGAAGGCGCGGGAGAGGTTCCAGAGGTACACCGAGGTGCCGCCCTGGAGGAAGGTGTGGTCGAAGCCGCAGCATTCGAAGTACGTCTCGATGACGTGCAGCGGTTCGTCGGTCACGTGACTCACGTCAGGTCCTCGTGGTCAGGGTGCGGGCGAGCGGGGAGGGAAGACCGAGCGCCATGGCGTGGCGCAGGTCGATCGCGGCGTGGTAGGGCCGGGCGTGCGCGAAGTTGTAGTCGAGTTCGTGCAGCAGGCGGCGCAGGTAGAGCAACCGTCGCAACGGCTCGTCGGGGGCGCCGGGCCCGGGCCCGGCAGGGCCCTCGCCGGATCCGGCGTGTGCGAGCAGCAGGCCGGCGACGTGCCGGCGCCAGGTGTCCGCCGCCTCGAACACGAGCAGGAGGACGGCCCGCTCGCGCGGCGGCAGGCCGGCGCCGCCGTCGAGCGAGGCGAGCATCGTCTCCGTCGAGTCGACGCCCAGGAGCCGGGCGCTCTCGTACGCGGCCTCGTCGGCGCCGAAGTACTCCAGGGCGCGTCCCAGCGCGACCAGGTCCTGCAGCGGGGACTGCTCGGCCCAGCCTGGGGCGTCCGGGCCCGTGCTCGGGGTGGAGATGTCGATGAGCCGGGGCGGGTCCCACAGCAGGTGCGACAGATGGAGGTCGCCGTGGCAGGGCCCCGCGGGGTGCGTGCCGGCCGCGTCGAAGGCCGTCCGCAGCAGCGCGATCTCCCGGGCCAGGGAGTCGAAGGCGGAGTCCAGCGCGGCCGCGGGGAGACCCGCCTCGCGGCCGGCCCGCTCGGCGAGCGCGTGGCACCGCTCCTCGGCGGCGCGGAGAGCACGCTCGACGGGGTAGTCCGGCGGGGGAGTCCCCCGGCCGAGGCGTACGCGCAGTTCTTCGTGGAACCCGCCGAGGAACGAGCGGGCCGCGCGGAGCGGGGCGGCGAGGGGAGCGAGGTGCTCCCGGACGAGGCCGTCCAGGGCAGCGGGCTCCCCGTGGTGCGGAACGCTCGTCGGATCGCCCGTCAGCCTGGGCCAGAGCGCGCGCAGGTTCGCGCGCAGCGGGGTGTCGATCCCGCTGCCCGGCGTGTACGTGTAGACCACCCCGAGCGCCAGTCGCTCCGCCCCGCCCGGGGGCACGTAGCCGTAGTCGCCGAACCACCGGGGCGTGTGGGCGCTGCCGTCCATCAGGCGCAGCAGTTCGGGCTCCCGCACCTCGGCACCGAGGGAGCGGTAGGTCTTGTGGAGGTGGGGGCGGCCGTCGATGTCGAGGAGCGAGAGCGAGTTCGAGGACCGGCCCTGTGCGAAGGGGAGGGGGGAGACCGTGCGGGCCTCGGTCCCGCCGCGGAAGTCGACGTGACCGCCGCGGGCGGTGCGGATCCGGCCTCCGGCCGTCATCAGCCGCACACAGGCGAGGTCGAAGCCCGCGGAGCCCTGGGCGTCCACCAGGCGGCCCGACCCGTCCGCGCGGGCGGGGACGAGGAGGAGCCTGCCGTGCGCCGGGCCGCCGACGACGGACACGACGAACAGCGTGGTGCCGGAGCCGAGGGGGGCCTCGTCGATCGGCGCGTAGCGGTCGGCCCGGCGGACGTCCTCCGGTGGCCAGTCCGCGCCGCGCAGCAGTTCATGGAGCTGGGTGTCGCTGGTCACGCAGTTCGTCAACTCCCGGTCATCTCGTATCTGGAAAGGCCGCGCCGCCAGAGCGACAGCGCGGCGAGCAGGGAAAGGCCGGTCACGACCGGAAGCCACCGGACCAGTTCGGTGGAGCCGTGCAGCAGGTAGACGGCCGGCGCGTACGACGTGAAGGCGAAGGGCAGCACCCAGGTGAGGAGCATCCGCAGCGACGGGTGGTACAGGTCGAGCGGATAGCCGGCGAACTCGGACACCTGGGTGGCCGTCTGCATCGCCGGCATGCTCGTCACCGTCCAGAACGACAGGGACGCGAAGAAGAGCTTCACGGCGGCGTGGACGAGCGCTCCGCAGAGGATCAGCGGCACCACGAGCGCCCATTGCAGGGCGGTGGGGTCGAGGCCCAGCTCGGCTCCGGACCAGAGCACCAGGACGGTGCCGACGGCCAGTTCGCCGAAGCCGTCCGGGTGGAAGAAGCGTTCCGACAGGAGCGAGAAGAGGGGGTCCACCGGGCGGATCAGGTAGCGGTAGAACTCGCCCCGCTGGATCAGCTTGCGGCTCAGCTCCCACAACTGGTCGGTGAAGAGGTGGTCGAGCCCGCGCGGCAGCAGGGAGCAGCCGAGGAGGAAGAGCACCTGGTGGTAGGACCAGCCGGCGACGGCCGGGACGTGGGTGAAGACCACGCCCACCGCCAAGGTCTGGAGCCCCACCCGGACGAGGAAGGCCCCGGAGCCGAGGAGGAAGTCGAGACGGTACGCGGTGAGCCGGTGCAGGCCCACGCCGCCGAGGAAGAAGGCCAGGCGCAGATGGCCGCCGAGGGGCCGGTTCATCCGCCCAGCACCTCCAGCCGGCTCGCCGCGGCGCGCCACAGCACGGCGCACAGCAGCACGAGCCCCACGGCCCAGCCGAGCTGGTGGCCGAGGACGGCGGACGCCCCGCCGACCCCCTCGTACCGGCCGAGGAGCAGGGTGAGGGGGCCGTCCGCCATGGCGCGGAAGGGCAGGACCATCGCCAGGGCGTGCAGGGGGCCGGGCAGCAGGGCCAGGGGGACCGTCTGCCCCGCGAAGAAGGAGACGATCCCCTGCTTGACCATGCGGACGCCCCAGGTGTTGGTGGTGACGAACCCGGCCATGCCGGTCAGCAGGTTCACGCAGAAGGCGATGACCGTGGAGAGCGCGGTGGACAGGACGAAGAGCGCCGCGTCCACCGGGGTGGGGACGGTCAGCGGGACGAGGACCGCGAAGAGCACGAGCAGCGGGACGCCCACGAGGAGCGCGTTGGCGGCGATCACGGGGAGGCAGGCGGCGAAGCGGACCAGGGGATAGCTCACGGGGCGCACGAGCATCACCGCGATGTCGCCGCGGTAGACCTCGGCCGCGACCTCGTCGTCGACCCGGTTCGCGTGCACCACGGCCAGGACCTGGGCGACCACCAGGTAGGTGGTGACGCTCGCCGGGGTGAAGCCGCCGGGCCCGGGGCCCGTGGAGCCGGCGTAGACCGCCCGCCACAGGAAGACGGTGACGGCGGCGCCCGCCGCGGCGGTGACGCCGGTGATCAGGAAGGTGGAGCGGTACTGCAGCAGGGACTGCAGCCCGCTGGTGGCGAAGGGCACGTAGGTGCCGGCGCGCGGTGCGGCCCTCATCCGGCACCGCCGTCCCGCGCGGCGGGAGCGCCGCCCCGGTAGGTCTGGCGGAGCACGGTCTCCAGGTCGGGCTCGGGGGCGTAGCAGTCGGCGAGCTCGAAGTGGTCCAGGAGGAAGCCGAGCACGTGCCGGGAGGTGAAGGCCTCCGCCGGATAGTCGACCCGGATCCGTCCCTCGGCCGTGAGGCCCGCCGTGGCGCCAGGGAGCCCCGTCTCGATCCGGAGCACGGTGTCCGCCACGCCGAGGCCGCCGCGGTGGTCGAAGACGACCGACCGGCGGTCGGCGCGGCGCAGCAGCTCGTGGAGCGTGCCCTCGTGCACGACCCGGCCGCCGTCCACGACGAGCGCGTCGTCGCAGATGGCCGAGATGTCGGAGAGGTCGTGGCTGGTGAGCAGCACGGTCGTGCCCAGTTCGGCGTTGGCGCGGTTGACGAGGGTGCGGACGGCTTCCTTGAGCACCATGTCCAGGCCGATCGTGGGCTCGTCCCAGAAGACGACCTTCGGGTCGTGCAGCAGGCTCGCCGCGATCTCGGCCCGCATCCGCTGCCCGAGGCTCAACTGGCGTACCGGGGTGGTCCCCAGGGCGTCGATGTCGAGGAGCTCGCGGTAGAGCGCCAGGTTCCGCTCGTACACCGCGTCCGGTATCCCGTAGATCCTGCGCAGGATCTGGAAGGAGTCCGGCACGGAGAGGTCCCACCACAACTGGCTGCGCTGCCCGAAGACCACGCCGATCGCACGGGCGTTGTCCCGGCGCTGCCGGTAGGGCTCGACGCCGTTCACCAGGCACCGGCCGGAGCTGGGGGTCATGATGCCGGTGAGCATCTTGATCGTGGTCGACTTGCCGGCCCCGTTGGCGCCGATGTACGCGGTCTTGGAGCCGGCGCGCAGGTGGAAGGAGATGCCGTCCACGGCGCGCACGGTCCGGTACTCGCGGGTGAGGAGGGTGGAGAGGCTGCCGAGGAGGCCCGGCCGCCGCTCGGCGACGCGGAAGTCCTTGGTGAGCCGTTCGGCGACGATCACGCGGCCACCACCCGTTCGATGGCCTGCCCGAGGATCCGCACGCCCTCGTCGAGGAGCGCCTCGTCCAGCGTGAAGGGCGGCGCAAGCCGGATGACGTGGCCGCCGACCGAGGTGCGGAGCCCCAGGTCGAGGGCGGTGGTGTACACGGCGCGGGCGGTCTCGGGGGCGGGGGCGCGGGTGGCGCGGTCACGGACGAATTCGAGGCCGTGCAGCAGTCCGACGCCCCGGACCTCCCCGAGCACGTCGAACCGGGCGTGCAGGGCGGCGAGTCGCTCGCCCAGCCGGTCTCCCAGCACCCGGACCCGGTCGATGAGCCGGTCGCGCTCCACGACTTCGAGCGTCGCCCGTGCGGCGGCGATGCCCAGGGGGTTTCCGGCGTAGGTGGAGGCGTAGGCGCCGGGCGGGGCGGCGGCGGGGGAGTGCAGCAGGTCGCGCCGTCCCGCGAGGACGGCGAAGGGGAAGCCGTTCGCCATCCCCTTCGACATCGTCACGAGGTCCGGTTCCACGCCGAGGAGTTCGGACGCGAGGAAGGCCCCCGTACGGCCGCCGCCGGTCGCCACCTCGTCGGCGACGAGGAGGACGCCGTTGTCGCGGCAGGAGTCCGAGATCCGCTCCCAGTAGCCGGGGGGCGGCACGATGACTCCCGCGGCGCCGAGCACCGGCTCGAAGACCAGGGCGGAGACGTTCGGCTTCGACGCGATGTGCCGGTCGACGAGGGTGGCGCACCGGACGCCGCAGGTGGGGTACTCCAGTTCCAGCGGGCAGCGGTAGCAGTACGGCGCGTAGCCGAGGACGCTGTTCCCGGCGAAGGCCTGGTGGCCGACGTCCCAGTGGACCAGCATCCGGGCGCCCATGGTCTTGCCGTGGAAACCGTGCCGCAGCGCGCCGATGCGGTTGCGGCCCGGCTCGGCCGTGGACTGGACGACCCGGAGCGCGGCCTCCACCACTTCCGCGCCGGTGGAGAACAGCGCGTACGTGTCGAGGTGTTCGGGCAGCAGGCGCGCCAGCAGCTCGAAGAAGGCGGCCCGTTCGGGGGTGGGGCTGTCGTGCACGTTCCACAGCCGCTCGGCCTGGCGGGTCAGTGCCGCGACGACCTCCGGATGGCCGTGCCCCAGCGACTGGGTGAGCGTGCCGGCGGCGAAATCCAGGTACTGGTTGCCGTCGAGGTCCGTGAGGACGGCCCCGCGTCCTTCGGTGAAGACGCGCCCGGCGAGCGCCGCCTCCTCCGAGGCGCCAGGGGCCAGATGCCGTGCCTCTCTGACCAGCAGTTCTCGCTGGTGACCTGCCACCGATGCCCCCATGGGTCGGACGAACTGAAGTGCGCCGAAAGCCAGTTGATCGTTCCGATGTGCGAGTGAAACACCCTCCGGTGATGACTAGCAAGAGATTTCAGAAACTTTCAGGCATGTCTTGCAGTGCACCGCGCGGCTCTGCTTGAGTCGCCGGTGCGACCGCCGACAAGCGCCTCGAGACCGAGGAGGGACCGTGCACAGACACCGCCAGGCCGCACCCCACCGAAGGCAGCCGATGTGAAAGCCCTGGTCCTGGCCGGCGGAACCGGCAGCCGACTGCGCCCCTTCACCCACTCCGGGACCAAACAGCTCCTGCCGATCGCCAACAAGCCGGTGCTCTTCTACGGCCTGGAGTCCATCGCGGAGGCCGGCATCAGCGAGGTGGGCCTCGTCGTGGGCGACTACGCGGACGACATCCGACGGGCCGTCGGCGACGGCGGCTCCGCCTTCGGACTCGACGTCACGTACATCCCGCAGAGCCGCCCGCTCGGCCTCGCCCACGCGGTCTCCACCGCCCGCGACTTCCTCGCCGACGACGACTTCCTCGTCTACCTGGGCGACAACTACCTCCAGGACGGCGTACGGGACTTCATCGCCCACGCGGCGCTCCAGCCCGCCGCCGCCCGACTGCTCGTCACCTCCGTCCCCGACCCCAGTGCCTTCGGCGTGGCGGAGGTCGGGGCGACCGGCCGCGTGACACGGGTGGAGGAGAAGCCCGCGCACCCCCGCAGCGACCTCGCCCTCATCGGCGTCTATGCCTTCAGCCCCGCCGTCCACGAGGCGGTGGGCGCGATTCGCCCGTCCGCCCGGGGCGAACTGGAGATCACCCACGCGGTCCAGTGGCTGATCGACGACGGGCAGGACGTCCGCGCCGAGACGACCACCTCCGTGTGGCGCGACACCGGCAGCGTCGACGACATGCTGGAGGTGAACCGCCACGTCCTGGACGGCCTGAGCGGGCGACTCGACGGAAAGGTGGACCCCGACAGCGCCGTCGTGGGCCGCGTCAGCCTCGGCGAGGGCGCCGTGGTCCGGGGGTCGCGGATCACCGGCCCCGTCGTCATCGGCCCGGGCAGCGTCATCAGCAACGCCGTCATCGGCCCCTACACCTCGATCGGCGCCAACTGCCGCGTCCACGACAGCTCGATCGAGGCCTCGGTCCTCCTCGACGGGGCGGACGTCGAATGCGCCGGCCGCATCGAACGCTCCTTCATCGGCCGTGACGCCGTCGTGGCGGCCCCCCGGTTCCCGTACGCCCACCGCCTCGTCCTCGGCGACCACAGCAAGGTGCAACTCCACCCATGACCCGACGCATACTCGTCACCGGCGGCGCCGGATTCATCGGCTCGGCCCACGTCCTGCGCCTCCTCGGCCCCGACGGGCCGCCGGAGGTCTCCGTGACCGTCCTCGACGACCTGACCTACGCGGCCGCCCCCGCCCATCTGGACCCGGTGCGCGACCACCCGCTCTTCCGGTTCGTCCACGGCAGCGTCGCCGACGCGGCGCTCGTCGACCGGATCGTGCCCGGACACGAGGAGATCGTGCACTTCGCGGCCGAGTCCCACGTCGACCGGTCGATCGAGGACGGCTCGCCCTTCGTCCGCACCAACGTCCTGGGCACGCAGACCCTCCTGGACGCGGCCGTCCGGCACGGGGTGCGGACCCACGTCCAGATCTCCACCGACGAGGTGTACGGCTCGATCGCCGCGGGCGCGGCCACGGAGGACGCCCCGCTCCGGCCCAGCTCGCCCTACTCCGCCTCCAAGGCCGCCGCGGACCTGATGGCACTCGCCTACCACGCGACCCACGGCCTGGACGTCCGGGTCACCCGCTGCTCCAACAACTTCGGACCGCGCCAGCACCCCGAGAAGCTGATCCCGCGCTTCGTGACCGCCCTCCTGGCCGGCCAGGACGTGCCCCTGTACGGCGACGGCTCCCAGATCCGGGACTGGCTCCACGTGGAGGACCACGTCACCGCCGTCGAACTGGTCAGGACCGGCGGACGCCCCGGCCGGATCTACAACATCGGCGGCGGGACCTCCCTGACCAACCTGGACCTGACCCACCACCTCCTGGAGCTCTGCGGTGCCGGACCCGAACGGATCGTCCGGGTGACGGACCGCAAGGGCCACGACCGGCGGTACGCGGTGGACGACACCCGTATCCGGCGAGAGCTGGGCTACGAGCCCCGCGCCGACTTCGCCACGGCCCTCGCCGACACGGTCCGCTGGTACGCGGACCGGAGCCCGCGGACGTCCGGCGACCACTCCGCCGACGGGGCCGTCCGCCGCTGAGACCCGGCCGGCGCCCCGTCGAGCCGCTTCCGCCTCCCCGGAGCCGGGCCGAGCCGTGCCCGGCCGCCCCTTCCGTACGCATGCCCATCCACGCTCCCGAGGAGCAGCACACCCGTGACCGGACCTCTCCGGCGCTCCGCCATGACCCTGGCGACCGCCCTCCTGACGACGGCCCTCACCGGCACACCGTCGACGGCGTCCACGACACCGGCACCGTCGCCGGCGCCACCGCCCCCGTCGGACCGGGCGCTCGCCGCACAGCCCGCCCGACACGACCTGACCCGCGAACAGTTCTACCTGGCCCTGCCCGACCGGTTCTCCAACGGCGACGCCTCCAACGACCGGGGCGGGCTCACCGGCAGCCGCCTGGAGACCGGCTTCGACCCCGCCGACAAGAAGTTCTTCCAGGGCGGGGACCTCAAGGGCCTCACCCAGCGGCTCGACTACATCAAGGGCCTCGGCACCACCGCCCTGTGGATGGCCCCCGTCTTCACCAACATCCCCGTCCAGATCAGGGGAGACGCGAAGGACGCCACGGCCGGCTACCACGGGTACTGGATCACCGACTTCACCCGGGTCGACCCGCACTTCGGCACCAACGAGGACCTGAGGACACTGGTCGACGCGGCCCACGCCAAGGGCATGAAGGTCTTCTTCGACGTCATCACCAACCACACCGCCGACACCGTCGACTACGCCGAGAAGGAGTACGGCTACCGCCCCAAGGGCGCGTTCCCCTACCTCGACAGCACCGGCCGCCCCTTCGACGACACCGCCGAGACCCCCCGGGTCGACGCCGACTCCTTCCCGTACACCCCCGTCGCCACGGAACGGACCAAGGTCCCGGCCTGGCTCAACGACCCCACGATGTACCACAACCGCGGCGACTCCACCTTCGTCGGCGAGAGCGGCCTCAACGGGGACTTCTTCGGCCACGACGACCTGTGGACCGAACGTCCCGAGGTCGTCGAGGGCATGAAGGAGATCTACGAGAAGTGGGTCGGGGACTTCGCCATCGACGGCTTCCGCGTCGACACCGCCAAGAACGTCGACATGGACTTCTGGACCCAGTGGGCCACCGCGCTCGACGCCTACGCCGCCACGCGGGGCCGGGAGGACTTCTTCATGTTCGCCGAGGCCTTCTCGGCCGACGCGACGATCACCGCCCCCTACGTCACCCGGGGGCGGCTCGACTCGACGCTCGACTTCCCCCTCCAGGCCGCCCTGCGCAACTACGTCTCGCGCGGCGGACCCGCCGGAGACCTCGCGCACGTCCTTGCCCAGGACCACCGCTACACCACCGACAAGGCCAACGCGTACGAGCAGGTCACCTTCCTCGGCAGCCACGACATGGGCCGGATCGGCGCCTTCCTCACCCAGGACAACCCCGGCGCCACCGACGCCGAACTGCTCCGCCGCGACCGGCTCGCCCACGAACTGCTCCTCCTGAGCCGCGGCAACCCGGTCGTCTACGCCGGCGACGAGCAGGGCTTCACCGGCGCCGGCGGTGACGCCGACGCCCGCCAGACCCTCTTCGCCTCGCGGGTCCCCGACTACCTCGACGACGACCTCATCGGCACCGACCGCACCCACGCTACCGACGCCTTCGAGCCGAGCCACCCCCTCTACCGGGCGATCGCCCGGCTCTCCCGCCTGACGAAACGGCACCCCGCGCTGCGCGACGGCGTCCAGATCGAGCGCCACGTCGCCGACGGGCAGGGCGTCTACGCCTTCTCCCGCGTCGACCCCCGGGACCGCACCGAGTACCTCGTCGCCGTCAACAACGCCGAGGAGCCCCGCACCGCCGACGTCCCCACCGGCGCCCCCCACCAGGACCTCCTCCCCCTCTACGGCACCCACCGCCCCCTGCGCAGCGGACCCACCGGCAGCGTGACCGTCACCGTGCCCGCCCTGTCGGCCGTCGTCCTCAGGGCCCGTACCCCGCTCCCCCGCAGCGCGGCCGCACCCGCCCTCGCCCTCTCCGTCCCCCCGGCCGGAGCCCGCGGCACCGTGGAGATCGGCGCGGCCGTCTCCGGAGACCCCCTCAGCCGGGTGGTCTTCGCCGCCCAGGTCGGCGACGGACCCTGGCAGGTCCTCGGCTCCGCCGACCACGCCCCGTACCGGGTCACGCAGCAGCTGCCCGCCACCGTGCCCGCCGGCACGACGGTCCGCTACAAGGCCGTCGCAGTGGACGGTTCCGGCCGCACCGCCGCCGCCCTCGGCGCCACCACGACCGGCGAGAACCCGCCCCCGGTCAGGCCGAAGGCGGAACACCGGCACCTCGTCGTGCACTACCGGCGGTCCGACGGCGACCGCGACGGCCTGCGGCTGCGCGCCGGTTCCGTCACCGCGGAGTTCGCCGGCCGGGACGCGTACGGCGCCTTCGCGTGGGTGACCCCGCCCGAGGGAACGACGAGCCTCTCCTTCACCGTGGAGAAGGACGGCGTCCCCGACGGCCCCGAACGCGTCCTCGACGTCACCGCCGCCGGCGAGGTCTGGACCCACCAGGGCACCACCCTGGTCGACGCCGTCCGCCCCGCCGCCGCCGAGGCCCCCCAGGACCCGACCAAGGCCGTGATCCACTACCACCGGCCCGACGGCGACTACGACGGCTGGGGACTGCACGCCTGGACCGGCGCCGCGCACCCGCCCGAATGGAACGACCCGATCCGGCCCGCGCGCCGCGACGCCTTCGGCCTCGTCTTCGAGGTGCCCCTCGGCGAGAGGGCCGGCTCCCTGAGCTACATCCTCCACAGGAAGGAGGAGAAGGACGTCCCCACCGACGAAGTCCTCGACTTCCGCCTCCACGGCCGCGAGGTCTGGCGCCTCGCCGGAGACCCCGTCCACCTGTCTCCCTCCCTCGGCGGGGCCTTCCCGCTCGACCTGAGCCGCAGCGACGCCGTCTGGCTCGACGACACCACCGTCGTCTGGCGCGGCACCGGCACCGGAGTCGCCAGCCAGCAGCTCGTCTACGCCCCCGGAGGCATCGCGCTCGCCGACGGGGCCCTCTCCGACGAGGGCCGGTGGCTCCGCCTCACCCCCACCACCCTCACCGCCGACCAGCGCGCACGCCATCCCCGGTACGAGGGCTGGTCGGCCTTCGCCCTCGATCCCCGCGACCTCGACCGAGCCGCCGAGGCGCGACGAGGACAGTTGATCGCCACCCAGCGGGCCGCCGACGGCGCCCTCCTGGGCGCGACCGGCGTCCAACAGCCCACCCGTTGAACCGCCCCTCTGGAAGGGACCCAGACGTGCACGAGCCAGCCACCCCCACCCCCGCCGCACCCCGCACGGCGCCGCACCCCGCACGCCCCGGAGCACGCGTCGCCATAGCCACCGCCGTCGCGCTGATGGCGACGGCCGTCGCCGCCCACAGCCCGGCGGCGGCCGACCACCGGACCCCGCCGCCGCCGTCGGACCGGGCCCTCGCCGCCCAGCCCGCCCGGCACGACCTCACCCGCGAGCAGTTCTACTTCCTCCTGCCGGACCGGTTCGCCAACGGCGACGCCTCCAACGACCGGGGCGGGCTCACCGGCAGCCGTCTGGAGACCGGCTTCGACCCCGAGGACAAGGGCTTCTACCAGGGCGGCGATCTCAAGGGCCTGACCGAGCGGCTCGACTACATCAAGGGCCTGGGCACCACCGCCATCTGGATGGCGCCGATCTTCAAGAACAAGCCCGTCCAGGGCACCGGCAAGGACGCCTCCGCCGGCTACCACGGCTACTGGATCACCGACTTCACCCAGGTCGACCCGCACTTCGGCACCAACGACGACCTCAGGAAGCTGATCGCCGCCGCCCACGCCAAGGGCATGAAGGTCTTCTTCGACGTCATCACCAACCACACCGCCGACGTCATCCGGTCGGGCGAGAACCGGTACGCCTACCGCAGCAAGGGCGCCTACCCCTACCTGGACAGCACCGGCCGGCCCTTCGACGACACGAGGACCGCCGCCCCCGTGGACGCCGACGGCCTCCCCTACACCCCCGTCACCGCCCCCGCGGAACAGAACGCCAAGAAGCCCGCCTGGCTCAACGACCCCACGATGTACCACAACCGGGGCGACTCCACCTTCGTCGGCGAGAGCGGCCTCTACGGCGACCACACCGGCCTCGACGACCTGTGGACCGAACGTCCCGAGGTCGTGCGCGGGCTCGCCGAGATCTACGAGCGCTGGGTCGGGGACTTCGCCGTCGACGGCTTCCGCGTCGACACCGTCAAGAACGTCGACATGGAGTTCTGGACCCGGTGGGCCACGGCCCTGGACGCCTACGCCGCCGAGCACGGACGGAAGGACTTCCTCATCTTCGGCGAGGTCCTCTCCTCCGACCCCGCCGTCACCGCTCCCTACGTCACCCGGGGGCGGCTCGACTCCACCCTCGACTTCCCGCTCCAGCAGGCCGTCCGCGACGTCGTGTCCCTCGGCCGCCCGGCCTCCTCCCTCGCCGACGTCTTCGCCCAGGACTACCGCTACACCACCGACAAGGCCAACGCCTACGAGCAGGTCACCTTCCTCGGCAACCACGACATGGGCCGCCTGGGCGGCTTCCTGCGCAAGGACAACCCCGGCGCCGACGACCGGGAACTCCTCGCCCGGGCCCGCCTCGCCGACGAGATCCTCTTCCTCTCCCGGGGCAACCCCGTCGTCTACGCCGGCGACGAACAGGGCTTCACCGGCGCAGGCGGCGACAAGGACGCCCGCCAGACCCTCTTCGCCTCGAAGGTCCCCGACTACCTCGACGACGACCTCATCGGCACCGACCGCACCCACGCGACCGACGCCTACGACACCACCCACCCGCTCTACCGCTCCATCGCCGACCTCTCCCGCCTGACGAAGCGACACCCCGCCCTCCGCGACGGCGTGCAGATCGAGCGGTACGCGGACACCCGCGCCGCGGGAGTCCACGCCACCTCCAGGATCGACCCGAAGCGGCGGACCGAGTACCTGGTCGCGGTCAACAACGCCACCACCCCACGGACCGTCACCTTCCGCACCGGGACCTCGCGCACCTCCTTCACCCCGCTCTACGGACACACCACGGCGGTCCGCAGCGACGGCGACCGTGCGGTCACGCTCACCGTCCCGGCCCTGTCCTCGGTCGTCCTCAAGGCCGGCCGCCCCCTGGACACCCCCCGCACCGCACCCGCCCTGACGCTCAAGGCCCCGGCCGCCGGAGCCACCGGCACCGTCGAGCTCTCCGCCGACGTCCGGGGCGGAGAACTGAGCCGCGTGGTCTTCGCCGCCCAGGTCGGCGACGGACCCTGGCGCGTCCTCGGCTCCGCCGACCACGCCCCGTACAAGGTCACGCAGACGCTGCCCGGCGACACGCCCGCGCGCACCCCCCTGCGCTACAAGGCCGTCGTCGTCGACGACCGCGGACGCCTCGCGAGCAGCCGCGCCGCCTCCACCACCGGTGAGCCCGCCGCGCCCACGCGGCCCAGCGCCTTCGCACGCGACTACGCCGTCGTCCACTACCGGCGCCCCGAGGGGGACTACACCGGCTGGAAGCTCGTGTCCGGCGGCACCACCGCCGAGTTCACCGGCCGCGACGCCTACGGCGCCTTCGCCTGGGTCAAGGTCGACCCCGCCACCGGCAGCGTCCCCTACACCGTCGAGAAGGACGGCGTGACGGACGGGCCCCGGCGCACCGTGGAACTGCGGCGCACCGGAGAGGTCTGGGTCGAGGCCGGCGCCGACGGCCAGTCCGAGACCGTCCCGGCCGGGGTCTACCCGCCGCAGGACGAGAGGAAGGCCGTCATCCACTACTACCGCCCGGACGGCGACTACACCGGCTGGGGACTGCACACCTGGACCGGCGCCGCCGCCCCCACCGACTGGTCCCGGCCGCTCACCCCGGTCCGCAGCGACGCCTTCGGCGCGGTCTTCGAGCGATCACCCTGGAGCGCCCCGGCACGGAGCCGGTCGAGGACCTGGTCCTCTCCATAATCTGCAACACCTCCCCCTGGACCTACCTGGGCAATCGC
>NZ_JBEXSZ010000012.1:0-99091 GCF_040613865.1 Streptomyces sp. NPDC006197
CGTCTGGTGCCGTGCATCGCAAGGCGGAGGAGGGAGGCAGTGGGGTCTCCCCTGTTCGAGCGAAGCCGAGAACTTGGGGAAGGAGCGTTGTCGACCGACGACAACGCGGCGAGGCGCGGTGCCAGACGTCGCGAGCCCGGCCTGATCGGCAAGACACCCCCTAGCGCCCGGGGGAAAACCCCACCCTCCGCCGGGGGTTCGCCGCTCCTCCGCCCCCTACCCCGGTATCACCGCGGAGTTGGCTCCCCGGTGTGACGTGCCGTCACCCGCCTTCTTCCTACCTTCCTCTCGCCAACGACGAGAGCTAGGGAGGGCGGGCCGATGCGCCGCTTCACGAGGAGCCTGATCACCGCCGCGGTGGTGACCGGCGTGGTCGCCGGGACGGCCGGCTGGGCGTCCGGGAACACCCAGGAGGCCGTGACCGGGGCCCCGGCCGGGGCAGCGGCGTGGCGGGCCGCGGGGCTGCCCGACCCGGAGCGGATGGGCCCGGCCGAGGTCGCGCGGTTCTTCGCCGGGCTGGGTCCCGTACAGGAAGAAGAGCTCGTCCGGACGCACCCGACGGTCGTCGGGAACCTCGACGGGGCACCCCTGGAGCTGCGGTACGAGGCCAACGCCCGCTCCGCGCACGGGGAGTTCGGCGGGGCGCGGATCCTCGCCCACGATCCGCGCGGCCGGGGGCAGGTGGCGCTGGTCTACGGGGACCTGGCGCGGGCCGAGCACGTGGCCGTGATCGTGCCCGGCTCCGACGTCGACGCCGATCACGTGCGGCCGCTCGCGGACATGGCGACGGCCCTGCGCCGGGCGACCGGCGGCCGTACGGCGGTCGTCGCCTGGGCCGGGTACACGACGCCCGTCGGGGTCGGCCTGGACGCGGCCACCGGCCGGCTCGCCGAGGCCGGGGCCGAGCGGCTGACCCGGTTCACGGACGGGCTCGCCGCCGTGAGGCCCGTCGGCGCGGCCGGGCCGTCCGTCTTCTGCCACAGCTACGGCTCCGTGGTCTGCGGTCTCGCCGCGCACGAGCTGAAGGCCAAGGACCTGGTGGTCTTCGGCTCCCCCGGGATGCGCGCCGAGAACGTCTCCGAGCTCGGCACCTCCGCCCGCGTCTGGGCGGCGAAGGATCCCACCGACTGGATCGACCGGGTCCCGAACGTCGAGTTCGCGGGCCTCGGGCACGGCGCCGACCCCACCGACCCGGCCTTCGGGGCGCGCCTGGTCCCGGCCGGGGACGCCGCCGGGCACGGCGGTTACTTCGCGCCCGGCACCGCCTCCCTCCGTGCGTTCGCCGCGATCGCCGAGGGGGACGTCCGATGAAGACCCTGGTTCGCAGGATCGAGGCCTCCACGCCCGCCCACCGCGACCGGGCGGTCGACGGACTGCGCGCCCTCGCGCTGCTCGCCGTGCCGACCGGGCACTGGCTGCTCGGCGGTTTCACGCTCTCCGACGACGGTGCGATCCACAACGCGAGCCCGCTGGGCACCTTCGCCGGTCTGGCGCCCGTCAGCTGGGTCCTGCAGATGCTGGGGATCTTCTTCCTGGTCGGCGGGTACGCGTCGGTGCTGTCGTACCGGCGGCGGAAGGGCTCCACGCGCGCGTGGCTGGGCGGTCGGCTCGCCCGGCTCGGGCGCCCGGTGCTCGGGGTCACCGCCGTGTGGGCGGCGCTGCTTCCGGTGCTGCACTTCGGTCTCGGGGTGCCCGTGGACACGCTGCGGACGGCGTCCACGCTGGTGATCCAGCCGCTGTGGTTCGTCGGGGTGTACACGGTGGTCACCGCGCTGACCCCGCTGTGCGTGCGGGCGGCCCGCCGCCTCGGGGTGTGGGCCGCGGCGCCGCTGCTCGGCTCGGTCGCCGTCGTCGACTTCCTGCGGTACGGGCCGTACGCCGACGCCGTGCCGTCCTGGCTGAGCGTCCTGAACATCCTGCCCGGCTGGCTGTTCGCGTACCAGCTCGGTGTCTCCTGGGGCGAGGGCCGGGTCACCCGGCGCCACGCGTGGGGGCTGCTGCTCGGCGGCGCCGCGCTCTTCGCCGCCCTGCTGCTGGTCTTCGGCTACCCGGCGTCGATGGTCGGCGTCCCGGGCGAGGCCCGCACCAACTCGCACCCGCCATCGCTGCTCGTCCTCGCCCTCGCCGCCGCGCAGAGCGGTGCGGCGGTCCTGCTCCGGGACCGGCTCGGCGCGCTCCTGAGGCGGCCCGCGCTGTGGGCGCCGGTCGTCGTGGTCAACCTGTCCGCGATGACGATCCTGTGCTGGCACCAGACGGCGATGCTCGCCGCCGCGATCCCCGCCTCGTACGCCGGCGAGGTCGCGGGTCTGGTGGGCGCGCCGGACTCGGTGGGCTGGATCCTCGCCCGGCTGGCCTGGATGCCGGTCTTCGCCGGCCTGCTGGTCCTGATCGGCCGGTACGCGCGGGTCTTCGAGGCCCCGTGGGCGAAGACCGGTCCGGCCCGCCGCACCCTGGCGGGGCTGCTTGCGGCGGGCTTCGCGGTCTTCGCCCTGGGGCTCGCGTGAGCGGGCGGCGGGGCTCAGGCCTCCCGGGCCGCCGACGTGGAGCTCATGTCCGGGTAGCGGTCGCCCGCCACCAGGCCGGCGATCGGTTCGAGGTCGGCGAGTTCGGCGGCGGTGAGGACGATGCGGGTGGCGGCCGCGTTCTCCAGGAGGCGGGAGCGCTTGCGGGTGCCGGGGATCGGGACGACCGTGAGGCCGTGCACGGCGGCGCGCTGCTGCACCCAGGCGAGGGCGATCTGGGCCGGCGTCGCGCCGTGGGCGGCGGCGATCTTCCGGACCGGGTCGAGGAGGGCCGCGTTCCGCTCGGCGTTCTCGCCGGTGAACCGGGGCTGGTACCGGCGGAAGTCGCCGCCCGACAGGTCCTTGGTCGCGTCCGCGAACGCGCCGGTCAGGAAGCCGCGGCCGAGCGGCGAGTACGGCACGAAGGTGACGCCGAGCTCGGCGGCGGCGCCGACGGCGCTGCGCTCCACGTCCCGGGAGAAGAGCGACCACTCCGACTGGAGGGCGGCGATCGGGTGCACCGCGTGGGCCTCGCGCAGTTCGGGCCCGGTGACCTCGCTCAGGCCCAGGTGGCGGACCTTGCCCTCCTGGACGAGTTCGGCCATCGCGCCGACGGACTCGGCGAAGGGGACCTGCGGGTCGCGGCGGTGCATGTAGTAGAGGTCGATGGTCTCGACGCCGAGGCGGCGCAGGCTGTCCTCGGCGGCCTTCTTGATGTAGGCGGGGTCGTTGCGGACGGCCCGGTAGGTCGGGTCGTCGGCGCGGCGCTCTATGGCGAACTTGGTGGCGAGGGTGACCTCGTCGCGGTGGGCGGCGAGGAAGGGCGCGAGGAACTCCTCGTTGGCTCCGCTGCCGTAGATGTCGGCGGTGTCGATCAGGGTGACGCCGGCCTCCAGGGCCGCGTCGAGGGTGTCACGGGCGGCCGCCTCGTCGGTGTCGCCGTAGAACTCGCTGATGCCCATGGCGCCGAAGCCCTGGACGCCGATCTCCGGTCCGTCCTGACCGCCGAGACGTACGGTGTCGATCCTGGTCACGCTGGTCATGAAGGTGTTCCTCCGCATGCGGTCCCGTAATGGCTGATCTTGATGTCGAGCACGGCGAGCGTGTCCTGGAGCTCCGTGATCCGGGCGAGGACGTCGCGCCGGGTGGCCTCCAGGAGCTCCCGCCGGTCGTCCCTGGTGTGGTCGCCCTCGCGCATCAGCTCGGCGTACCTGACCATGTCGGCGACCGGCATCCCGGTCAGCCGCAGCTTGCCGACGAAGGTCAGCCAGCCGAGGTCCTGCTCCGTGAAGCGGCGCTGTCCCGTGTGCGAACGGTCGACCTGCGGCAGCAGCCCGATCCGCTCGTACCAGCGCAGGGTGTGGGCGGTGAGCCCGGTCAGGGCGGCCACCTCACTGATGGTGTAACGGTCCTTCCCCGTAAGCCCGGTGCTGCTCGCGATGCTCTCGGTCACGCTCATGGGACCCACGCTAAAACGTTCGAGTGCACTCGAAGCAAGTAGGCTCGGCCCCATGCACAGCAGCTTGCCGAGCCTGGCGTCGATCGAGAACTGGCCCGTCCCCACCGCGGCCGCCGCCGTCGTCCGCGCGGACGGCACCCTGGCCGGGTCCCACGGCCCCACCGGGCAGCGCTTCCCGCTCGCCTCCGTCACCAAGCCGCTCGCGGCGTACGCCGTCCTCGTCGCGTACGAGGAGGGGGCGATCGACCTCGACGAGCCGGCCGGGCCCGAGGGCGCGACCGTCCGCCACCTCCTCGCCCACACCTCGGGGCTCGCCTTCGACGAGAACCGGGTCATGGCCGCGCCGGGCACCCGCCGGATCTACTCCAACACCGGCTTCGAGGCCCTCGGCGACCACGTCGCCAAGGCCACCGACATCCCCTTCTCCGACTACCTGCACCAGGCGGTCCTGGAGCCCCTCGGCATGGCCTCGACGACCCTGGAGGGCTCGCCCGCGAAGGACGGCGTGTCCACCGTGGACGACCTGGTGCGGTTCGCCGCCGAAGTGCAGGCGCCGCGGCTGCTCGACGCCCGGACCGTCCTGGACGCGATGACCGTCACGTACCCCGGCCTGACCGGCATCCTGCCCGGCTACGGGCACCAGAAGCCGAACGACTGGGGGCTCGGCTTCGAGATCCGCGACGGCAAGTCCCCGCACTGGACGGGCGCGAGCTCCTCGCCGCGCACCTTCGGGCACTTCGGGCAGGCCGGCACCTTCCTGTGGATCGACCCGGACGCGAGGGCCGCGTGCGTGGCCCTCACCGACCGGCCCTTCGGGCCGTGGGCGGTCGAGGCGTGGCCGCCGTTCACGGACGCGGTGCTCGCGGACCTGCGCGGGCGCTGACGGGAGCCCCTCAGGGCGCGCAGCGGATCGCCGGGAGCGTGCCGTCGACACCCACCAGGCTCACGTCGACCATGCCCCCGCCGTCCTCGGCGTACGCGGTCGTGCACACCAGCTGCTGGACGGCCGCCTCCGACAGGCCCTTGACGGGGAACGGCGACAGGAGCCGGACGACCCGGCGGCCCTCCGGGGTCGGATGTTCGAGCTCCTCCACGAACGGCGGCTTCGAGGACGCCGGGAGGTCCGTGGTCAGGCCCGCGGCGGCGTCGACACCGGACGGGCCGGCGAGCAGCGCGGCGAGTGCCTGGGCGGCGGCGACCCGGGTGCCGCGCGGGGCGCGCGCCCACCCGGAGTCCGGCTCCCGGGCCTTGCGGTCCTCGGTCGACTCGGAGTCGCCCGAGGAGAACGTCGTCTCGGGGACCGGCGGCCCGAGCTCACGGACCACCGGGACCGGCCGGCCGTCCGGCCCGAGGAAGTAGAGCACCATGCGGAACTCGGGCGCCGGGGCGACCGCGACGGTCGCGGCGCCGCCGGCCTCGACGACGTCGGTCCCCTGGATGCCGCAGGCGGCGAGCGCGACGGTGCCGAGCAGGACCGCGGCGGCCACCCGGCGGGGCGCGGCCGCACGGCGGGGCGCGGCTGTCTGGCGGGGCGCGGCTGTTTGGCCGCCCGCGGCCGTCCGACCACTCGCAGCCGTCTGACCGCCCGCGGCCGTACGGAGCCCCGCGGCTGTTTGGCGGGGCGCGGCTGTCTGACCGCCCGCGGCCGTACGACCGCCCGCAGCCGTACGGAGCCTCGCAGCCGCCCGCAGCCCCGCGGCCGCCCAGAGCCCCGCGGCCGCCCGGCTGCCCAGGGGCGTCCGGCGCCTCACAGTGGCATCCGTACGGTGAAGACCGCCCCGCCCGCCGGATGGTTGGCGGCGTGGACGGTGCCGCCGTGCAGCCGGACGTTCTCCAGGGTGATCGCGAGGCCGAGGCCGCTGCCCGCCGAGCGGGTCCTGGCCTGGTCCGCCTTGTAGAAGCGGTCGAAGACGTGCGGCAGGACGTCCGGGTGGATGCCCGGCCCCTGGTCCGCGACCTCCGTCACCAGCTCGTCCCCCTCCGCGTACAGCCTGACCGTCACCGGCGCGGCCCCGTGCCGCAGCGCGTTGCCGACGAGGTTGGCGACGACGACGTCGAAACGGCGCGGGTCGAGCCGCGCCCTGATCCCCTCCCCAAGGTACGGGACGACCTGCGCCGGATCGGTCCAGTGCCGGTGCTGGAGGGTCTTGCGGACGCAGTCGGCGGCGTCGACCTCGTCGGTGTGGAGCTCGGCCGCCCGCGCGTCGAAGCGGGAGATCTCCATCAGGTCCTCGACGAGCACGGCGAGCTTCCCGGTCTCGGCGCTGATCAGCCGGACGGCGCGGGCGGTGTCGCTGTCGAGGCTGTCGGCGTCCTCGTCGAGGACCTCGGTGACCGCGAGCATGCCGGCCAGCGGGGTGCGCAGTTCGTGCGAGACGTCGGAGGCGAAGCGGCGGGCGCGGGCCTCGGCGCTGCGGAGTTCCGCGACGGAACGTTCCAGCTCGGCGGCGGACTCGTTGAACGTGCGGGCGAGATCGGCGAGTTCGTCGCTGCCCTTCGCGTGGATACGGGTGTCGAGCCGGCCCCGGCCCATGCTGTGGGCCGCGTGCCGCAGCTCCCGTACGGGGCGGAGCACGCCGCGCGAGGCGATGAGCGCGGGGATCAGCGCCACGGCCAGCGCCGGGAGGGCGCCGTCACGGGCCGCGGTCACCATGGCCTCGATGTTCGCCTCCTCCTCGTCGAGCTCCATGACCGCGTAGAAGACGAGGCCGGTCGGCTGGGCCGTCCCCCGGCTCGCGTGCGTCCGGAACACGGCGGGGACGGCCATCGTCAGGTACGGCGTGCCGTTCTTCACCACCCGCTGGAAGCTGCCGTGCGGGGTGGCCGGACGGGCCTGGGCGCGGGCCCGCAGCTCGGGCGTGATGACGGAGGAGGTGGGACGGTCGGTGGAGGAGACGCGGACCGTGCCGTACTCGGCGTAGACCCGCCAGGGGCGGGGCTTGCCCTGGCGGGCGATGGAGAGGACCACGTCCCGCAGGGAGTCCGGGTTGACGGGCAGGCCGATGACCAGCGGGTCGACCTGGTCGCGGAAGGCGGAGACGGCGGTGTCCTGGGTCTGCTCCAGGATGGCGTTGCGGGCGGCGCGGTAGGTGAGCGCGGCGGTGGTGCCGCAGCCGACGGCCGCGACGAGGAGGAAGGCGAGGACGAGCCGGGTACGGAGGCCGAAGGGGTGGAGGCGGGGGCCGCGGGCCCTGCGACGGGCCCGTCCCTCTTGGCGCTCCGTGCTCGGCTCCGGGCTCACGCAGGCCTTCACAGGGGGCCGAAGCGGTAGCCGAAGCCCCGCAGGGTCTGGATGTACCGGGGCTCGCCCGGGGTGTCCTCGATCTTGTTCCGCAGTCGTCGGACGCAGGCGTCCACCAGCCGGGCGTCCCCGTGGTAGCTGTGCTCCCAGACGTGCTCCAGGAGCTGCTGCCGGCTGAAGACCTGCTCGGGGGCGGCCGTGAGGTGCAGCAGCAGCTTCAGTTCGGAGGGGGCGAGGGCGACGCGCTCGCCCGCCTTGGCGACGGTCAGGCCCGCCCGGTCGATCGCCAGCTCCCCGTGGAACTCGACGGCGGACCGGCCGGCGCCGGGCTCCTCGATGCGCCGCAGCACGGCCCGTATCCGGGCCTCGATGACCTCCGTACGGGCGGGCTTGACGATGTAGTCGTCGGCACCGGCCTCCAGGCCCACGACCACGTCGAAGTCGTCCCCCCGGGCGGTGAGCATGATGATCGGCAGCTGGCTGCTCTCACGGACCCGGCGGCAGACCTGGACGCCGTTCATGCCGGGCAGCATCAGGTCGAGGAGCAGCAGGTCCGGCCGGAACTCGCCGAGCGCGGCGAGACCCGCCTCGCCGGTGGGGGCGGTGCGGACCTCGTGCCCGCGGCGACGGAGGCCGAGCTCGACGCCTTCGCGGACGGAGGGGTCGTCTTCTATGAGGAGCACGCGGGGCATGTCGTGGAGTATCCCAAGGTCGGGCGGGCCCCTTCGGCGGGGCCTCGTTGTGGGGCGGTCGTCCCGCCCGTCGGGGAGGGGCGCCGTCCTGTGGGGGCTTCAGGTGCGGCGGAGGCGGGTCGCGGCCGAGTGGAGGAGGGTCTGGAGTTCCGTCAGGCGGAGGGGGCGGGCGAGGAGGGCGAAGACCGCCAGGATCGTCGCCGCTCCCGCCAGGCCCGCCGCCACCGCGCCCGCCGGCTCCACGGCGTCCGCGACGAACAGCCCGTACCCCGCCGCCGGCACCGCGGCCGCGAGGAGCCGCGCCAGCGCGGGGACCGCGTCGCCCGTGCCCTTCCCCAGCCGTCGGCGCAGCGCGTACGCCGTCGCCGCCCAGCCCGCCCAGAGCGCCAGCGAGTACGCCGCCGCCATGCCCGTGACCGCCCAGCGGACGGGGAGGTACGCGTAGGCGGCGAGCGAGAGCCCCGCGTTCAGGCCGGCGATGACGAGGTTCAGCAGGAACGGGGTGCGGGTGTCGCGCAGGGCGTAGAAGGCGCGGGTGCACACGTACTGGCCGGAGAGGGCGACCAGGCCGGGCGCGAAGGCCATCAGGGTCCAGGCCATGGCGCGCACGTCGTCGCCGGTGGTCGCCCCGTACCGGAAGACGACCGTCATCAGCGGGACGGCGAGCGCGAGGAGCGCGCAGGCGGCGGGGACGATCGCCGCCGCGCTGGTCCGCAGCGCGTAGGAGACGTCCCGCCGGACCCCCGCGAGGTCTCCCTCGGCGGCGGTCCCGCTCATCCGGGGCAGCAGCGCGGTGACGAGGGAGACGGTGATGATGCCGTGCGGGACGGTCCACAGGAGGTAGGCGTTGTTGTACGCGGCGAGGCCTCCGCCGCTGACCGTCGGGTCCGTGCCCGCGGAGGTGGCGAGCCAGGTGGTCACCCAGTACGCGCCCTGGTTGGTGAGGACGAGCAGGACGAGCCAGCCCGCCGAGCGGAGCGGGGCGGCGAGGCCGCTGCCGCGCCAGTCGAAGCGGGGCCGCCAGCGGAAGCCGGCGGCGCGCAGCGAGGGCAGCAGGGCGAGGGCCTGGACGGCGATGCCGGCGGTGGTGCCCCAGCCGAGGAGGGCGGTCTCCCCGGGGGTGAGTCCGCCGCCGGCGACGGCGAGGAAGAGGCCGAAGACGGTGACGGCGACGACGTTGTTGAGGACGGGGGTCCACATCATGGCGCCGAACCGGCCCCGGGCGTTGAGGACCTGTCCGAGCAGGGTGAAGAGTCCGAGGAAGAAGATCTGCGGCAGGCACGTGCGCGCGAAGGTGATGGTCATCTCGCGCTGTGCGCCCGCGTAGTCGGTGTACGTGTCGACGATCGTCGGCGCGGCAAGGACCGCGACCGTCGTGAGCGCGGCCAGGGCGAGGACGCACAGGGTGAGGAGCCGGTCGGTGTAGGCGACGCCGCCGTCCTCGTGCTCCTTGGCGGCCTTGACCAGTTCGGGGACGAAGACGGCGTTGAGCGCTCCGCCGAGGAGCAGCATGTAGACGATGGTGGGGACGGAGTTGCCGACGGCGTACCCGTCGGCGACGTAGCCCGCGCCGAGCGCCGCGGCGACGACGGAGGCCCGCACGAAGCCGGTGGCGCGGGAGACGAGCGAGCCGGCGGCCATGAGGGCGCCGCTGCGGAGGGCGGAAGGTTTCCGCCGGGGCTGCGGCGGCGCGGTGAGCGTCGCCGTCATCGGCGGGCCAGATAGGCCTGGAAGGCGCGGTACAGCGCCCCGTTGGTCGTGCCCTGCATCGGAATCTCCCACTCCCCCAGCGTTTCGACGACCTGTCCGCCCGTGCCGAGCTTCCAGCGGAGGAGGCCGTGGGCGCGGTCGTCCGGATCGAGGGTGGAGGGTACCCCGCGGAGGTCGTAGACGGCGGCGCCGAGGGCGTGGGCGTCGAGCAGCATGCGCCACTGGAGGGCGTTGGAGGGGCGGACCTCGCGGCGGTGGTCGGCGGAGGCGCCGGTCTGGTACCAGACGCGGCCGCCCACCGCGAGCATGGTGTGCGCGGCGAGGACCTCGCCCTCGTGGCGGGCGAGGTAGAGCTTCATGCGGCCCGGCTGCTCGGCGTTGAGGACGGCGTACTGGCGCTCGTAGTACGCGAGGGAGCGGCCGAGCCGGAAGCCGTCGCGTTCCTCCGTGATGCGCAGGAGCCGGTAGAACTCGGGCAGGTCGGCGGCGGAGCCGACGACGACCTCGACGCCGGACTTCCGCGCCTTGCGGACGTTGCGCCGCCACTCCTGGTTGAGGCCGTTCCACAGGTCGTCGGTGGAGCGGCCGGCGAGCGGGACCTGGAAGACGTGCCGGGGCTGGGCGTCGGCGCCGTCCTCGGAGTCGCCGCCGCACTTGCGCCAGCCGCGGGCGCGCAGCCGTTCGGCGACGGCGGTGCCCAGCGGGTCGACCTCGTCGGCGAGGACGTCGGAGAGCCGGCGGCCGGGTCCGGTGGCGGCCTTGACGGTGGCGGCGGTCCACCGGCGGTAGGCGGGCCCGGGTCCCATGCGGACGGCGAAGGCGCCCAGGGAGCGCAGATGGCCGAGGAGCGGGGCGAGCCAGCCGTCCAGGTCGGGGTCGGCCCAGTCGGCGACGGGCCCTTCGGGGAGGTAGGCGAAGTACTTCCGGGTGCCGGGGAAGGGCCGGAGGAGGACGAGCGCGACGCCGGAGAGCTCCGCGCCCTCCCGCCCCCATCCGACGAGCTGGTGGCTCCAGCCCTCCTTCACCTGGGCCCAGGAGGGGAGTTGGAGGAAGCTGGGCCCGTCCGCACCGGAGCGGGAGCCGAGGAAGGCGCGGTACGCCTCGGGGGTCACGGGCCCGAGCCTGACCGGTCCTGCGGGGGCGCGGCGGTCGGTGGGTGCGGCCGTCACGAGCAGCGCTGACACAACGGGAGCCTCCTTGTTCCGCCCCTCGGTGGTCGGGGCGCACAGCAGGCTCACAGCCGAATTCGACGGGTGCGCGCGGTGATTGTGACCGGACGATGACCGTTGTGCCGCAGCCCCGGTCACAGAGGCCTCCGGCGCCCCGGGGAGGTTCGGGAGCGCCCTACAGTCCAGGACATCCCACCCTTTCCTCACCCGCGGAGGTCTTCCGTGCTGCCGATACGCACATCCCGTCCCGCCCTGGCGGCCGTCGCGCTCGTCGTCTCCCTCACCGCCTGCACGGCCCAGGCGGCGGACGGGGGCCCGTCGGGGGCGGGGGCGGGGGCCGGGTCCTCGCAGGCGCCGCCGGCGAAGGTGAAGGTCGTGAAGAAGGAGGCCGGCAGCCCGGTGACCGTGACCGCGACCGGCGGCACGCTCACGGCGGTGAAGGTCGTGGACGCGGAGGGCGGCGGCCTCACGGGGCGTACGGACGCGGGCGGTACGAGCTGGGTGTCGGACCGCAAGGCGGCGCCCGGCACCTCGTACACGGTCGAGGTGACGTCCCGCACGGCCGACGGCAAGGAGTCGACCAGCCGGTCGTCCTTCACCACCCCGGAGCCCGGGAAGGTCAACAAGGTGACCCTGGCGCCCGGCAAGAACACCACGGTCGGCATCGGGCATCCGCTCTCCATCGTCTTCGACCTGCCGGTGACGCGGAAGGCGGACGTGGAGCGGCAGCTGAAGGTCACCACCTCGAACGGCACCGAGGGGTCCTGGGGCTGGGTCAAGGACTACTCGGGCCGGGACCGGGTCGACTGGCGTCCCCGGGAGTACTGGAAGCCCGGCACCAAGGTCACCCTCGAAGCGGACCTCGACGGCACGGACTCGGGCGGCGGCTGGTTCGTACGGGACTACCGCACCGGCTTCACCGTCGGCGCCGCGCAGGTGGTGAAGGTCGACCTCGACACCCACCGGCTGGCCCTGGAGCGGGACGGGCGGACGGTCCGCACGATCCCCGTCTCCGGCGGCACCCCCGGCGGCGACAAGCGGTCCTGGCGGGGCACGGCCGTCCTGATGGCGAAGGAGGGCACCATCAATATGAACTCCGAGACGGTGGGGCTCGGCGACGCGTACAACAAGGACGTCGACTACTCGATGCGGCTGACGTGGTCGGGCATGTACGCGCACGCGGCGCCGTGGAACGCGGCGTACTTCGGGCGCGCGAACCACAGCTCGGGGTGCATCGGGATGAGCGACGCGAACGCGGCCTCGTTCTACGCGTCGGTGAACGTGGGCGATCCCTTCGAGATCAAGGGGCGCGAGACGAAGGGGACGGTGGCGGAGGGCAACGGCTACGGGGCGTGGAACCTGAGCTGGGAGCAGTGGAAGGCGAAGAGCGCGCTCGGCTGAAGGGTCAGCCCGGGGCCTTGCGCCAGTCCCGCATCTCCCAGATCAGGAGCTCCGCGTCGGCCGTGGCGGTCAGGGCGAGCTCACCGGTGTCGGTGAGGCGGGCCGCGTCGCCGGGGGCGAGTTCCTCGTCGCCGAGCGACACCTCGCCCCGCACCACGTGCACGTACGTGAAGTCGGCGGGCGGGAGGGCGAGGCGCGAGCCCGCGCGCGGGCGGTGGACGTGGAGGGTCGCGCCCGCCGCCGGGAGGGCGTAGCCGTCGCCGAGGTCCCGCACCACCTCGTACGTCGGCTCCCCGCCCGGCTCCAGCGGGGCTAGCCACATCTGGATGAAGGTGAGGGGGACGGCGCCGTCGTTGCGTTCCACGTGCCGGACGCCGGCCGCCGAGCCGAGGTGCTGGAGGTCCCCCCGCCGGACGACCGTCGTGTGGCCGGTCGAGTCGTGGTGGGTGAGCTCGCCCTCCACCACCCACGTCACGATCTCGGTGTGGGAGTGGGGGTGCTCGTCGAAGCCGGAGCCGGGCGCGAGCCGCTCCTCGTTGACGGCGAGGAGCGCGCCGAAGCGGAGGTTGTCGGGGTCGTAGTACGGGCCGAAGGAGAGGGCGTGCCGGGTCTCGATCCCGGCCGCCGGGTCGCCCCCGGGGTACCGCTCGGCCGCGCGCTGGATGCGTATCACGGACGTACCGTAGCCCGGCGAAGCGGCCCCGACCCCGCATGCCGGCGTCCCGATAAGGCAGTCTTGTCCCCGTGCCTGAACCCGTGAACGCCTCCCATCCGCACGCCGCGACCCTGAAGCGCCTCGAACAGTCGTCCGGGCGGCTCGCCGCCGGCGCCATCGCCCGCATGGACGAGACGCTGCCGTGGTACCGCGCGATGCCGCCCGAGAACCGGTCGTGGATCGGTCTGGTCGCCCAGGCCGGCATCGCCGCGTTCACCGAGTGGTTCCGGCACCCGGAGACCCCGCAGGCCATCTCCACCGACGTCTTCGGCACGGCGCCCCGGGAGCTGACCCGCGCGATCACCCTGCGGCAGACCGTGGAGATGGTCCGCACCACGATCGAGGTCATGGAGTCGGCGATCGAGGAGGTCGCCGCCCCCGGGGACGAGAGCGTGCTCCGGGAGGCGCTGCTCGTCTACGCGCGCGAGATCGCGTTCGCGACCGCCCAGGTGTACGCGCAGGCCGCCGAGGCCCGGGGCGCCTGGGACGCCCGGCTCGAATCGCTCGTCGTCAACGCGGTGCTCTCCGGCGAGGCGGACGAAGGGGCCGTGTCCCGGGCCGCCGCCCTCGGCTGGAACTCGCCCGACCACGTGTGCGTCGTCCTCGGCACCGCCCCCGACGGGGACAGCGAGCTCACCGTCGAGGCGATCCGCCGGGCCGCCCGGCACGCCAAGCTCCAGGTCCTCACCGGCGTCCTCGGCGACCGGCTCGTCGTCATCGCGGGCGGCAACGACAACCCCCTGGCCGTCGCCAAGGCGCTGATCGGGCCGTACGCGGCGGGGCCGGTCGTCGCCGGTCCCGTGGTCCCCGACCTGCTGGCCGCGACCCGCTCCGCGCAGGCGGCGGCGGCCGGTCTCAAGGCCTGCTCGGCGTGGCAGGACGCGCCCCGGCCGGTCCTGGCGGACGATCTCCTTCCGGAGCGCGCCATCGCTTCCGACCCTTCGGCACGCGAGCAGTTGGTGGAGGAGATCTACAGACCGCTGGAGGAAGCGGGGTCGGCGCTGCTCGAAACCCTCAGTGTCTATCTGGAGCAGGCAAGCAGTCTGGAGGGCGCGGCCCGGATGCTCTTCGTCCACCCGAACACCGTGCGCTACCGGCTTCGACGTGTGACCGACGTCACCGGCTGGTCACCCTCCGATGTTCGTTCCGCGTTCACGCTGCGGATCGCCCTGATCCTGGGACGCTTGGCCGACGGAGATCCGCAGTCCTAGACTTTTGTCGAACACCAACAATTCCCCCGACGGTTCTTCGTCCTTGTCCTCACGGGCGCTCGAAGCCGTCCCCAAGAGAGAGTGTGAGGGTGCTCGTACTCGTCGCTCCCGGCCAAGGCGCCCAGACGCCCGGCTTCCTGACCCCCTGGCTCGAACTCCCCGGCGCCGCCGACCGCATCGCGGCCTGGTCCGACGCGATCGGGCTCGACCTCGCCCACTACGGCACGAAGGCGGACGCGGACGAGATCCGTGACACCGCCGTGGCCCAGCCCCTCCTCGTCGCCGCCGGCCTGCTGTCCGCGGCCGCGCTCGGTGACGTCTCTCCGGGCGTCGTCGCCGGTCACAGCGTCGGCGAGTTCACCGCCGCCGCGTTCGCGGGCGTCCTCGACGACACCGCCGCGCTCCGCCTCGTCCGCACCCGTGGTCTCGCGATGGCCGAGGCCGCCGCGATCACCGCGACGGGCATGTCGGCGCTGCTCGGCGGCGATCCCGAGGTGACCGTCCCGCACCTGGAGAAGCTCGGCCTGACCGCCGCCAACGTGAACGGCGCCGGCCAGATCGTGGCCGCCGGCACCCTGGAGCAGCTGGCCGCCCTGGAGGCGGACAAGCCCGAGGGCGTCCGCCGGGTCGTCGCGCTCAAGGTCGCGGGCGCCTTCCACACGCACCACATGGCCCCGGCCGTGGCGACCCTGGAGGAGGCGGCGAAGGAGCTGTCGCCCGCCGCTCCGGTCACCCGCTACGTCTCCAACAAGGACGGACAGGTCGTCACCGACGGCGCCGAGGTCGTGGCCCGTCTGGTCGGCCAGGTCGCGAACCCGGTCCGCTGGGACCTGTGCATGGAGACCTTCCAGGAGCTCGGCGCGACCGCGCTGATCGAGGTGTGCCCCGGCGGCACCCTGACCGGAATCGCCAAGCGCGCCCTGCCGGGGGTGGCCACGGTCGCCCTCAAGACTCCCGACGACCTGGACGCGGCCCGTACGCTCATCGCCGAGCACGCGGCCGTCTGACAAGGAGTGTCGAGGAACATGTCGAAGATCAAGCCCAGCAAGGGCGCCCCGTACGCACGGATCCTCGGTGTCGGCGGTTACCGTCCCACCCGGGTCGTGCCGAACGAGGTGATCCTCGAGAAGATCGACTCGTCCGACGAGTGGATCCGCTCGCGCTCCGGCATCGCCACCCGCCACTGGGCCTCTCCGGAGGAGACGGTCGCCGCCATGTCGGTGGAGGCCTCGGGCAAGGCCATCGCCGACGCCGGGATCACCCCCGAGCAGATCGGCGCCGTGATCGTCTCCACGGTCTCGCACTTCAAGCAGACCCCTGCCGTCGCCACCGAGATCGCCGACAAGATCGGCGCCGGGAAGCCGGCCGCGTTCGACATCTCCGCCGGCTGCGCGGGCTTCGGCTACGGCCTGACGCTCGCCAAGGGCATGATCGTCGAGGGTTCGGCGGAGTACGTCCTGGTCATCGGTGTCGAGCGGCTCAGCGACCTGACGGATCTGGAGGACCGCGCGACGGCCTTCCTGTTCGGCGACGGCGCCGGCGCCGTGGTCGTCGGCCCCTCCGAGGAGCCGCACATCGGCCCCACGGTCTGGGGTTCCGAGGGCGACAAGTCCGAGACGATCAAGCAGACCGTGCCCTGGAACGAGTTCCAGGTCGGCGACGTCTCGAACCTGCCGCTCAACCAGCAGGGCGAGATCAAGTTCCCCGCCATCACGCAGGAGGGCCAGGCGGTGTTCCGCTGGGCCGTCTTCGAGATGGCGAAGGTCGCCCAGCAGGCCCTGGACGCCGCCGGCATCACGGCGGACGACCTGGACGTCTTCATCCCGCACCAGGCGAACATGCGGATCATCGACTCGATGGTGAAGACCCTGAAGCTGCCGGAGCACGTCACGGTCGCCCGTGACGTGGAGACCACCGGCAACACCTCGGCCGCCTCGATCCCGCTCGCCATGGAGCGGCTCCTGGCGACCGGGAAGGCGAAGAGCGGCGACACCGCGCTCGTCATCGGCTTCGGGGCGGGTCTCGTCTACGCCGCGACGGTCGTTACCCTCCCCTAGGCACACCGGATCTCCCGGAAGCCCCCTTTTACCGAAGTAACCGCAAGAAGGAGCGCCACTATGGCTCACACCCAGGACGAGATCCTCAAGGGCCTCGCCGAGATCGTCAACGAGATCGCCGGTATCCCGGTCGAGGACGTCCAGCTGGACAAGTCCTTCACCGACGACCTGGACGTCGACTCGCTGTCCATGGTCGAGGTCGTCGTCGCCGCCGAAGAGCGCTTCGAGGTGAAGATCCCGGACGAGGACGTCAAGAACCTCAAGACGGTCGGCGACGCCACCGACTACATCCTGAAGCACCAGGCCTGATTCGGCCCCTGCCGACTCGGTCCACGCTGACTCGGTCCGCCACCCGGCGGTGGCGCCGTATTCCGACCATCACACACATGGAGAACGAATTCCTGTGAGCTCGACCAATCGCACCGTGGTCGTCACCGGTATCGGCGCAACCACACCGCTGGGTGGCGACTCCGCGTCGACCTGGGAAGGTCTTCTCGCGGGGCGCTCCGGCGTCAAGCCCCTGGAGGGCGAGCGCTTCGCCGAACTGCCCGTCCAGATCGCGGCGCTCGCCGCGGTCGACCCCGGCGACGTGCTGCCCCGCCCGCTGGCCCGCAAGCTGGACCGCTCGGCGCAGTTCGCGCTGATCGCGGCCCGTGAGGCCTGGGCCGACGCGGGCTACACCGCGCCCGCCGGCGAGGACGGGACGGTCGTGCCCGAGCGGCTCGGCTCCGTCATCGCCTCCGGAATCGGCGGTGTCACCACCCTGCTCGACCAGTACGACGTGCTGAAGGAGAAGGGCGTCCGCCGCGTCTCCCCGCACACCGTGCCCATGCTCATGCCCAACAGCCCCTCCGCGAACGTGGGTCTGGAGGTGAACGCCCGGGCGGGCGTCCACACCCCCGTCTCCGCGTGCGCGTCGGGTGCCGAGGCGATCGGCTACGCCGTCGAGATGATCCGTACCGGCCGTGCCGACGTGGTCGTCGCCGGTGGTACCGAGGCCGCGATCCACCCGCTGCCGATCGCCGCCTTCGCCAACATGATGGCGATGTCCAAGAACAACGACGAGCCGACGAAGGCCTCGCGCCCCTACGACACCGGCCGCGACGGCTTCGTGCTCGGCGAGGGCGCCGGCGTCGTGATCCTCGAGTCCGAGGAGCACGCGAAGGCCCGCGGCGCCCGCATCTACTGCGAGGTGCTCGGCCAGGGCCTGTCGGCCGACAGCCACCACATCGCGCAGCCCGAGCCGACCGGCCGGGGCATCGCCGCCGCGATGCAGAACCTGCTGGACTCCACGGACCTCAAGCCGTCCGAGGTCGTCCACCTCAACGCACACGCCACGTCGACGCCGCAGGGCGACGTCGCCGAGATCAAGGCGCTGCGGAAGGTCCTGGGCGACGACCTGGACCACGTCGCGATCTCCGCGACGAAGTCGATGACCGGTCACCTCCTCGGTGGCGCGGGCGGCATCGAGACCGTCGCGACGGTCCTGGCGCTCCACCACCGCCTGGCCCCGCCGACGATCAACGTCGACGACCTGGACCCGGAGGTCGAGGCCGACATCGTCCGCGGCGAGCCGCGCGAGCTGCCGCAGGGCACGATCGCCGCGATCAACAACAGCTTCGGCTTCGGCGGCCACAACGTGGTCCTGGCGTTCCGGACTGTCTGATCCAGCTCATGACCGAGGCCCACCCCGTGTGCGGGGTGGGCCTCGGTCGTCCGGCACCAGTGCCTCCCGCTCGGCGAGCCTGACCAGGAAGGCCGTCGCCGTCGCCGACGGGCGCGGAGAGGACCCCTTCGGGGCCGTCGCACGTCAGGGCGCACACCAGCGCCGCCGGGCCCGTCGGCCGGGCACGGCCCGCGATCCCCGCTCCCAGGAGGACCGCCGCCGCGCCGAACGCGGCGCCCGGCACACCGCCGCGTCTCTCCCGCCCGGCGCGCCCCCTGCGTGCCCGAGCGGGATCCACCCGCGCGTCAGACGACCTGGTGCAGCCAGCGGACGGGGGCGCCCTCGCCCGCGTACCGGAAGGGTTCCAGCTCGTCGTCCCAGGGCTTTCCGAGCAGCTTGGCGATCTCCGTCTCCAGCTGGGTCTCGCCCTGCACGGAGCGGGCGAGGGCGGCCCGCAGCCGGTCCTCGGGGATCAGGATGTCGCCGTGCATGCCGGTGACGGCGTGGAAGATGCCCAGGTCGGGGGTGGCGCTGTAGCGCTCGCCCTCGGCGGTGGGGCAGGGTTCCGCGGTGACCTCGAAGCGGAGCATCTGCCAGCCGCGGAGCGCGGAGGCGAGTTTGGAGGCGGTGCCGGTCTGGCCCTGCCAGGAGAACTCGGCTCTCCAGGTGCCGGGGGACGCCGGCTGGCGGATCCAGTCGAGCTGGACCCTCGCACCGAGGACACCCGCGACCGCCCATTCGACGTGCGGGCACATCGCGCGCGGTGCGGAGTGAACGTACAGGACTCCACGTGTCGTCACCGGGACCTCCAGTGTGGGACGAGGTTCGCCTTCCCAGCGGCCTCAGTAAACAGCATCAGGAGCAGGACATCGCAAACCATCATAAAAGGGACAGCATGTGACGTGATGTAATTTACCGGAGCCGGTCGGCAAAGGCGCCTCTGGTTCGACGGGGGAAAAGCTACCGTGCCGCACCGTCATCGGTGTGACGTACGGTCGGTCCGGGGGCGGGTGAACACGAAGCTTTCACCCGCCAGGACGCCGAAGGAGGGGCCGGGGATGCGCGGCCGACGCCGATTCCGTACCGCTGTCGCCGCCGCGACGGCCGCGCTGCTGTGCGGCGGGGCGCTCTCCGGCTGCACGGCCGGGGAGCCGGAGAAGGCCCCGGTCAAGGCGTCCGCCCCGAAGCCGAAACCGAGACCGGCGCCCTCGTGGGACGTCTCCCCCGCCTCCGTCGCTGCCGTCGGCGACTCCATGACCCGCGCCTTCGACGCGTGCTCCCTCCTCGCGGACTGCCCCGAGGCGTCCTGGGCGACCGGGACGGACACCGCCGTCAACAGTCTGGCGCTGCGGCTGCTCGGCCCGGAGAAGGTGGCCACCCGCAGCTGGAACCTGGCCAGGACGGGTGCGCGGATGGCGGAGCTCCCCGCGCAGATGGCGGGGGCGGCCGCCGAGAAGCCCGAGTTGGTGACGGTGATGATGGGGGCGAACGACGCCTGCCGGGCCACCCCGGACCTCATGACCCCGGTCGCCGATTTCCGCGCCTCCTTCGAGGCGGCCCTCGCCCGGCTGCGGGCGGGCGCTCCGAAGGCGCAGGTGTACGTGGCGAGCGTGCCGGACCTGAAGCACCTGTGGTCGACGGGGCGGGTGAGCCCGATGGGGCTCCGGGTGTGGAAGATGGGGATCTGCGGCGCGATGCTGGCGAACGCGGAGGACCTGGGTCCGGTGGCCGAGCGGCGGCGGGCGGCGGTGCGGGACCGGGTGGTGGCGTACAACGGGGTCCTGGAGGAGGTCTGCGCGAAGGACGCGCGCTGCCGGTACGACGGCGGGGCGGTCTTCGGGTTCCGCTTCGACGGCGGGCAGTTGAGCCCCTGGGACTGGTTCCATCCGAGCAGGGACGGGCAGGCGCGGCTCGCGGAGCTGGCGTACCGGCGGATCACGAAGGAGTGAGGGGCCCCGGGGCGGTTGTCAGGTGCCGCCCCGGGGCCGGTCGTGGGGTTGCCGGGCGGGTCAGACCTCCAGGGTGGCGGTCAGGCGGCCGTCCGTGAGGGAGTGGGCCGCGACGACCTCGTACGTCCCGGTGACGAGGGTCCAGTCGTGCTTGTCCTCGTCCCAGATCTCGAAGGCGCGGCGGGGCAGCGCGATCCCGGTCTCGACGGTCTCGCCGGGCGCGGCCTCGACGCTCGCGAAGCCGGCGAGCCAGCGGGCGGGGCGTTCCACGGTGTCCGAGGTCGGCGCCAGGTAGATCTGGACGGTCTCGCGGCCCGGCCGGTCGCCGGTGTTGGTGATCCGGACGGTGACCGCCTCGGGGGTCGCGACCAGGGAGTCGTACGACCAGGTGGTGTAGCCGAGGCCGTGGCCGAAGGGGTACGCGGGGGCGGCGCCGGCCTTGTCCCAGGCGCGGTATCCGATGAAGACGCCCTCGGCGTAGTGCAGTTCGCCGTCCGTCGGGGTGACCTCGGTGACGGGGGCGTCGGCGAGGGTGACGGGCCAGGTGGTGGGGAGGCGGCCGCCGGGCTCCTCGGCGCCGGTGAGGACGTCGGCGAGGGCGGCGCCGCCCTCCTGGCCGGGGAACCAGCCGAGCAGGATCGCGGCCACGTCCTCGCGCCAGGGCAGCTCGACCGGGGAGCCGGCGTTGACGACGACGACGGTGTTCGGGTTGGCGGCGGCCACGGCCCGTACGAGGTCGTCCTGGCGGCCGGGGAGAGCGAGGTCCTTGCGGTCGAAGCCCTCGGACTCGACGCGCTCGGTGGTGGCGACGACCACGACGGCGGTGTCGGCGGCGCGGGCGGCCTCGACGGCCTCGGCGATCAGTTCGTCGGGGTCACGGCGGGGACCGAGGTGGACGAAGGAGAACATGACGGCCGGGAGCGGGGCCGCGAACTCCTTGTCGAGGGTGTGCAGCAGGGAGACCTCGACGGTCTCGCCGGCGGTGAGCGCGACCTTGCCGCGCTCGACCGGGGAGCCGAAGAAGGCCTCGAAGGGGTCGGTCTCGGGGCCCATGACCTGGGTGCCGTCGAAGACGGTCTCCCCGGCGACGGTGAGGGTGAAGGCGCCGAGGCCGCGGGTGCCGAAGGCGTGCTCGCCGGACTCGCGCGGGGTGAAGGTGCCGACGACCTCGATGGAGGCGAGGGCCTCGTGGGTGACGCCCTCGGGGAGGTCGTCGCCGATCCACTGCACCTGGCCGTTGGGCAGGGAGCCCTCGCCGATGACGTTCCCGGCGGCGTCGCGGCAGCGGGCGCGGAGGGTGAACCCCGGCGAGACGGAGCCGGCGGGGGCGAGTTCCTCGCTGGGGTCGGCGCCGACGCAGAAGGTCAGGGCGCCTTCGGGGAGGGCGGCGGCGAGGCCGTCGAGCGGGGAGACGACGTGGTCGGGGAAGACCTGGGCGGAGCCGCCGCCGAGGACCCGGGCGTCGCGGGCGGCGGCGCCGGAGAGGGCGACGGTGCGGCCGGGCGCGAGGGGCAGGGCGCCGTTCTCGTTCCGTACGAGGACGAAGCCGCGGCGGGCGATCTCGCGGGCCAGGGCGTCGCCGTCGATGGGGGCGGGGTGTTCGGTGACGACCGGCGGGGCGCCTTCGAGGGCGCCGACGCGGGCGGCGAGCCGCAGGACGTTGCGTACGGCGGTGTCGACGGCGGACTCCTCGACCTCGCCGGCGCGGACGGCGGCGGCGAGGGCCGGGCCGTAGACGGTGTCGGGCCCGGGCATGGCGACGTCGAGGCCGCCGCGGATGTCGCCGGTGGTGGAGCGGGCGGCCATCCAGTCGGAGACGTTGTAGCCGTCGAAGCCCCACTCGCCGCGCAGGACCTCGTTCACGAGCTGGTGGTGCTCGGTCATCGTGACGCCGTTGACCTGGTTGTAGGCGGTCATGATGCCCCAGGGGCGGGCGTTCCTGACGATGGCCTCGAAGGGGGCGAGGTAGAGCTCGCGGAGGGGGCGCGGGGCGATCCTGTTGTCGACGGTGAAGCGGTCGGTCTCGGCGTCGTTGGCGACGAAGTGCTTGACGGTGGTGCCGACGCCGCCGTCCTGGACGCCCTGGACGTAACCGGTGCCGATGGCGCCGGTGAGGTACGGGTCCTCGCTGTAGGCCTCGAAGTGGCGGCCGCCGAGCGGGGTGCGGTGCAGGTTGACCGTGGGCGCGAGGAGGACGTGGACGCCCTTGCGGCGGGCCTCCTGGGCGAGGAGCCGGCCGGCCCGGCGGGCGAGGGCGGGGTCCCAGGCGGCGGCGAGCGCGGTCGGGGACGGGAGCGCGACGGACGGGTCGTCGGCGGTCCAGCGGACGCCGCGGACGCCGATGGGGCCGTCGGACATGACCAGGGACTTCAGACCGATCTCCGGCAGGGCGGGCAGGGACCACATGTCCTGGCCGGCGAGTAGCCGGGTCTTGGCGTCCAGGTCGAGCTTGCCGAGCGCCGCCTCGACGACCGCGTTCCTCACGGTCTCCGCGGTGTTCTCCGCCATGGCCGTACCTCCTCGTTGACGTACCGATGACCCCGATGCCGCTCATCGTGCACCCACCTACCTGTAGATCGGTAGGTTACGTTACCCTTTCGTTACTCATGGGGTGGGGCGAGCGGGTACGGTCCTGTCGGACGGACGAACCTGCGGAAGGGGGCCACGGCGATGGTGCGGGCCAGGAGCGAGGAGCGGCGCGCGGACATCCTGCGCGCCGCCCTCGAAGTGATCGCCGAGCGCGGCTACCGGGGCGCCACCCTCGGCTCCGTCGCCGAGCGCGTCGGGCTGACCCAGCAGGGGCTGCTGCACTACTACCCGACGAAGGAGGCGCTGCTCGTCGCGGTCCTGGAGGAGCGGGACCGCTGGGACACGAGCGGGGGCCGGGACCGCGAGGGCTGGCGGCTGGACCTCCTGGAGTCGCTCGTCGAGTACAACGCGATGCGGCCGGGGATCGTGCAGACCTTCTCCGCGCTGCTCGGCGAGAGCGTCACGGACGGGCATCCGGCCCGGGAGTTCTTCACCGAGCGGTACGCGCAGGTGCGGGCCAACATGGCGGACGTCCTGCGCCTGGAGTTCGGCGAGCGGCTGCCCGGCGGCCTCACCCCGGAGCGGGCCGCGCCCCTGCTCACGGCGGTGATGGACGGCCTCCAGTACCAGTGGCTCCTGGACCCGGCGGCGGTCGACATGCCGGGCGCCTTCCGGGACTTCCTGCGGCTGCTGTACGGCTCCGGGAGCCGCGGTTAGCGGGTGAGCGCCGCCAGGTCCTCGCCGAGCAGGGCCGGGTCCCGGACGAGGAGGTTGTGGACGGCCTCCAGGACGGGCAGCTTCGCCGTGGCCGTCGCCAGGGCGACGTCCTTCGCGGCCAGCGCGACCGGGAAGTGCGAGCCGGTGGCGGTGGCCCGGCCGACGGCGCCGGAGAGGGGGCCCGCGCCGAGGGTGCGCAGCGCGAGGTCGCGGGGCAGGCCGAGGGAGTCGGCCAGCGTGAGGGCCTCGGCGACGAGGGCGACCCCGCCGATGACGGCGTTGATGAGGACGAGCTTGAGGGCGGCGCCCGCGCCGGGGCCACCGCACGGGGTGACCTCCCCGAGCAGCGCCAGGACTCCGGCGACGGGCGCGGTGTCGCCGCCCGCGAGGATCAGCAGTTCGCCGGCGGCCGCCCGGTCGACGCTGCCCATGACGGGCGCGTCGAGGAGGGTGACCCCGGCGGGGAGCCGGGCGGCGAGGGCGGCGACGGTGTCCGGGCCGACGGTCGAGGTGTCGATCCAGTGGGTGCCGGGGCGCAGCGCCGGGATCAGCTCGTCCGCGACGGCGAGGGCGGCGGCCGGGTCCGCGAGCATCGTGACGACGACGTCGGCGTCCCGGACGGCCTCGGCGGGACTCGGGGCGCGGACGGCGCCGTCGGCGACGAGGGCGTCGGCCTTGGCGGCGGTGCGGTTCCAGACGGTCAGGGGGTGTCCGGCGTCGAGGAGGCGGCGGGCCATGGGCAGGCCCATGGAGCCGAGGCCGAGGAAGGCGATCTTCTGGGGCGTGGTGTCCATGCCGTCGACGCTAGGCCCGCCCCCGTCATGCCACAAGCGAATGTCTAGCATGGTCTCCATGCCTGTCTCGCATGGCTTGTACGAGGCCTTCCTCGCGGTCGCCCGCGCGGGTTCCTTCACCGCCGCCGCCCACGTCCTCGGCTACACGCAGTCCGCGGTCTCCCGCCAAGTGCAGTCCCTGGAGGAGGAGATGGGCGCGGAGCTGTTCGAGCGCCTGCCGCGCGGGGTGCGGCTCACCGAGGCGGGCCGGGTGCTGCTGCCTCACGCCGAGGCGGTACGGGACCGGCTGGCCGCGGCCCGGGCCGAACTGGCCTCGCTGCGCACGCTCGACGGCGGGCTGCTGCGGCTCGGGGCCTTCTCCAGCGCCACCGCCTCCCTCGTGCCGCGCGCACAGGCCGCCTTCCGGGAGCGCCACCCGGGGGTCGTGGTCACGCGCGTCGAGGGGCCGTCGGTCAAGCACCTCGGCCTCGTGGTCGCCGGGGAGGAGGACCTGGCGGTGGTCAGCCCGGCAGCCGGCGCTCCCCCGCCGCCCGGAGTGACGCTGCACCGCCTGCTCGACGAGCCGATGCTGGTGGCCCTGGAGCGGGGGCATCCGTACGCGGGGCGGCGGGCCGTGCGGCTCGCGGAGCTGGCCGACGAGGAGTGGATCGTCGGCCACGAGCGCCTGGAGGACACCCTGTTCCGGCCGGCCGTCGCCGCCGGGTTCCGGCCGCGCACGGGGCTGCTCGCGCACGACTGGATCGCCAAGCTGGGGGCGGTGGCGGCGGGCCTCGGCGTCACGCTCGTGCCCGCGCTCGCGGCTGCTTCGGTGCGCCGGGACGTCGCTCTCGTCACGATCCACCCGGAGGACGTCCCGTACCGCCGGATCTGCGCGGCCGCGCCCGCGACCCCGACGGTCGCGGCGACCGCGTTCCTGGGCCTGCTCCGCGAGACGGCGGAGCAGCTAATACCCCCTGACCGCTCTTGATCCTTACAGCCGGGCGCGGGATGATGGCCGTCATGATCGTCGCAGCCACCCAGTTCACCCCGGTCGCCGGGGACATCGACGCCAACGTCCGCACGATCGCCGATCTGGTCCGGGCGGCCGGGGCGGAGGGGGCCCGCGTGGTCGTCTTCGCCGAGCTCTGCCTGACCGGGTACGAGCCCTCGCTGATCCGGGACACCCCCGGTCTGGTCCTCGCCGAGGACGACCCCCGCCTGGAACCCGTACGGGAGGCCTGCCGGGCGGCCGGGGCGGCGGCCGTGGTCAACGGGCCGGTGAGGACGGGCGGTTCGCGGTCCGGGATCACCACGCTGGTGATCGGCCCGGACGGTGGGCTTCTCGCCCGCTACGACAAGCAGCACCTGTACGGGGTCGAGGCGGAGGCCTTCGAACCGGGCGCCGCCGACGGGCGGTTCGCGCTCGACGGGCTCCGCTTCGCCCTGGCCACCTGCTACGACAACCGCTTCCCCGAACTGGCCGAGCGGGCCGCCGCCGACGGCTGCGCGGTGTACCTGGCGAGTTCGGTGCTCTCCGCCGACAACAACTCCTTCGAGGAGGTGTATCCGGTGCGGGCCCGGGACTTCGGTCTGCACGTGGTGCTCGGCAACGTCCTGGGGCCCAACGAGGACGGGGTCGGCGCGGGCGGGGCCGGCGCCTGGGGCCCGGACGGCGAGCGGATCGCCGACGCGGGCGGGGAGAAGCCGGGCTTCGTCCTCGCCGAGGTCGGCTGACCCCGACAGGACGTACGGGCGCCGTCACGGAACCCCCGGTCCGCGACGGCGCCCCACCCCCGTCAGGGGGCCCTGTGGACCCTTACGGGGCGCTCAGGCCCAGCGTGTACGCGCCGGAGCCGCTGTACGCGTGCACCACGTACCGGTAGTAGCCCGCGGTGCCGTAGTAGCTGGTGTCCTCGTCCGAGGTCGCCGTGCCGCCGACGGCCACGTCCGCCCACGCCGACCCGTTCCACTTCTGCAGGTACAGGTCGAAGTCGGTGCCGGCCGGACCGCGCAGGCAGCCCACGTGGGTGCCGGAGGTCGCCGAGTAGTAGTACGAGCCGTCGGGCTGGGCCTCGGCCTGACCGGAGGCCAGGGTGCCCTGGTAGGTGTACTCGGTGCTGTCGCAGCCGGTGGGCGGGGTCGTGGTGCCGACCGACAGCTGGTAGGTGACCGTGTGCGTGGCGGAGCCCGTACCGGTGACGGTGATCGGGTACGTGCCGTTGGCGGTGCCCGCCGCGACCTGCACGGTCATCGTGGACGAGGAGCCGGAGGTCACCGAGGAGGGGCTGAAGGAGACGGTGACGCCGCTCGGGGCGCCGCTCGCGGAGAGCCGCACGGTCTGCGCGCCGCCGCCGGTGGTGGAGGTGTTCACCGTGGAGGTGACGGAGGCGCCCGGCTGGACCGAGCCCGAGGACGGGTTCAGGGCGAGCGAGAAGTCCGGGGTGGTGGTGCCGCCGCAGTCGGTCTCACCGGACTGGGCCGGCACGCCGACCGCGTTCCAGGCCGCCTTCACGGCGTTGCACTCGGCGCTGCCGTAGGTGTTCTTGGCGCTGGTCAGGGTCGCCTTGCGGGCGGCGGGGTGGTTCCAGGAGGAGGTCTTCATGAGCAGGGCGCCCATGAAGACCTTGCCGGCCTTCTGGATGCCGATGCCGGTCACGGAGGAGGGCCCGCCGGAACATATCGGGCTGCCGGGCTTGCCGCCGCCCGGGTTGGAGCCCTCGGCGAGCAGGTAGAACCAGTGGTTCTGCGGGCCGGCCGCCGCGTGCACCTCGGTGCCCGAGGTCAGCTGCGGGTAGCAGTTGGGGGCGTTGTCGGCGAGCGAGGGGTTGTACATGTAGCGGATCGGCTTGTTGTCGCCGAGGAAGTTCAGCTTCTCGCCGACCGTGTAGTCCGGGGTGTCGTTCGGGTTGTTGGCGTAGTGCTCGGTGAGCGCGCCGAAGATGTCGCCCGTCGACTCGTTCATGCCGCCGTTCTCGTTGGACGAGCCCGAGCTGCCCGGTGTCCGGTCGAAGATCTCGTGGCCGTACTCGTGCGCCACGACGTCGATGCCGGTGAGCTGCATGGTGCCGTTCTGGTTGCGGCCGTACGTGGTCTTCGTACCGTCGTAGTACGCGTTGACCTCGCCGAGGCCGGCGCGGGCCGGGACCATGCCGCCCTGGCCGTTCTGGCCGTTGTAGCCGAACCACTCCTTGAGCATGGAGTGTTCCTTCTGCGCCGCGTACATGATGTCGACGCAGGCGGTCACCAGGTCGTTGGCGGTGCCGTTGCCCCACGGCGGGGAGCCGGTGTAGGCGCTGCCGTTCTGCCCGCCGCACTTGAAGCCGCCGCGGGTGGTGTCGGTCATGGAGGTCGCGGCGGTGTCGATGGTGACGTTGCCGTTGTGGTAGCCGCGGCCGTCGGCGTGCAGGATCTTGTCGGTGGCGCGGGCGACGGAGCCGGTGCGCGCGTCGACGTACGTGTCGAGGGAGCTCGGGGCGTCCTCGGCGGTCCGGCCGACGACCAGGGTGTGCCAGGTGAGGACGGCCTTGCCGCCCTTGAGGAGCACGGTCAGCTCCGGGGCGCTCGCGCTCTCCACCGAGGCCAGCTGCTTCCGGGCGGTGGCGAGGGCCGCCTCGGCCGTCACCTTCGCCTTCGTGGAGAGCCTGATGGCGGGGGCGGGGGCGCCGGTGACCTCGCGGACCTTGCCGGAGCTGTCGGAGACGACGACCGCGTCGCCGCCGACGACCGGCAGACCGCGGTAGGTGCGCTCGTACGAGGCGTAGTACAGGCCGTTCGTCCAGGGGGTGACGGACGTCCGGACGAGGTCCTCGTCGGCGCCGTGCCGCAGCTCGTCGAGGCCGCTGCTCGCGGCCTCGTCCGCGGCGGCGAGGGCGAGCGCCCTGCCGTGGCCCGGGGGTACGGGCTGGGCCTTCGGGGTCGCCGCGGTCGCCGGTCCGGCGAGGGCGGTCGCGAGGCTCGCCGAGAGCGCCAGGGCGGCCACGGCCGCCGTGAGTCTGGTCGGGTGCAACGTCGTGCTCCGTTCAAGGGTGGGGGAGACGGATCATCGCGCCGAGTATGGGCGTGGACATGGCCGGTTCGGGACATCTCATCCGGCATAAGACGCGGGTTATGGTGCGGCCGCGCACCGCTGCGTACGCTGCTGAAATGCAGCTGGAGTTGAGGCATCTCGAAGCCGTCTGCCGGATAGCGGAAGCGGGCAGTCTGGGGCGGGCCGCCGGGCGGCTCGGGGTCTCGCAGCCGGCCCTCTCGGCGCAGCTGCGGCGGATCGAGCGGGTCGCCGGCGGCGAGCTCTTCCTGCGCGGCCGGCACGGTGTGGAGCCCACCCCGCTGGGCGAGTTCGTGCTGGCCAAGGCGCGGCTCGTGCTCGGCGAGATGGACGCGCTGGTCGCCGGGGCCCGGGCCGTCGCCCCGCACACCCCGCTGCGGCTCGGCTGCATCCTGCTCGTCCTCGTCGACCGGCTGCTCGGGGAACTGGAACAGGTCGTGGCGGGGCGGGACATCACGGTCACCGTGGAGCACTCGGCGACGACGCTGACCCGGCAGCTCGGCGCGGGACGGTACGACGCCGTCCTGTACGGGGAGGTCAACGACCACGAGGTGCCGCTGCCCGAGGGGACGACGGCCCGCACCCTCGTCCCCAAGGAGCCCTTCTGCGTGCGCCTTTCGGCGGCGCACCCGCTGGCCGGCCGGGAGCGGATCGCGCTCGCCGAGCTCGCGGGCGAGTCCTGGATGACGCTGGTGGAGGACGACGACGGCGGCCCCGAGGCGCTGGTCGCGGCCTGCGGGAAGGCCGGGTTCGCCCCCTCGCTGCGGCACCGGGTCGCCGACCGCAAGATGCACTACGACCTGATCGCGTCCGGCCGGGCGATCTCGATGAGCCAGCCGACGGCTCCGGCGGCGGAGGGCACGGTCCTTCGCCCCCTGGAGGGCGACCCGGTGACGGGGCGGATCCGGCTCGCCTGGAACCGGGCCGCCGTACCGGCCCCGCAGGCGGAGCTGCTGTACCGGGCGGCGGCCCGCGCGTACCTGGCGAACGTCGACAACAACGCCTTCCACCGGGCCTGGTGGGACGCGCGCCCGGAGCTGCACCCGGTCCTCGACGACTGAGGGCCGGGCGCTCTTCCGGGATCAGTCGTACGAGAGGTCCCCGGCCGAGTAGCGGCAGGTGGTGCCGTCCGGGCCGGTGCCGATCTCCTTGGGCTCCTTGCCGGTGTTGTTCCCGGTGAAGCGGGTGCACGGCTTGGTCTTCCGCTTGGCGTCGCCGTGGATCCGGATGTTCCGCAGGGTCGCCGTGTCGCCGTAGTTGGCGTTGACGCCGACGATCGACTTGCCGGGCGCGGTGACGTCCACGTCGTTGATCAGGATCGTCCGCGCGTACTGCTTCCTGCAGTTGCCGCAGGAGCGGACGAGCTTGCCGAAGTCGGAGACCTGGAACCTGGTCACGACCAGCTTGCCCGCGCCGTTGAACTGGAAGACCTTGTCGGAGGCGCTCTTCGCACCGCCGCCGTACACCGCGTACACCGACGAGGCGGAGGTGCCCTTGAAGGTGGCGGCGTCCTCGCCGACATTCTCCCACCAGACGTTCTGGAGGGTGCAGCTGCCGAGGCAGTGGACGCCGTCGGCGGCCGGCGTCCCGAGGATCACGTTCTTGAGGACGGCACCGTCCTTGAGGACGAAGACCGGCTTCTGGCTCTCGTCCTGGCCGTCCGAGCCGAGCTCGCCGGTGCCGTGGAAGCGCTTGAGCTTGCCGTCGTAGGTGCCGGAGACCTCGATGGTCGTGGCGACCGGCTTGTCGCCCTTCGCCTCCGGCCAGGCCGCGACGGCGCCCGCCGCGCCCGCCGGGGCGAGCAGACCGCCGGCGACGACGGCCGCGCCGGTGATGGCGAGGGCGCTGAGGCCGCCGATGACCGCGCGCCGGCGGCCCGTCTTCCGCTTGTGTGACGTCATGTGTTCCTTCTTCAGTGGGGGAGGTGGTGCACCCCCTGGTCGCCACCGGAGGAAGGAAGGTTGCCGCCTTCTTGATCGTCCTCTTCGGGGTCGTCGTCCCCGTCGGCGTTCTCGCCGCGCAGGTCGCGGGCCATCAGGGTGGCTCCGGCGACCGCTCCCGGCATGAGGAAGACGGCGACGAACGGCACGAGGAAGGCGAGCGTCAGGGGGACGCCGAAGCCCAGGGCGGCCATCCGGCGCCCGCGGAGCAGCCGCAGCCGCTCCTTGAACTCGACGCCCCGGCGCTGGAGCGCGACGGCCGTCAGCTCCTCTGTGAGGAAGAAGCCGGAGACGCAGAAGCCGACGGCGGGGACGACGGTCTGGCCGACGACGGGGATGAACCCGCAGGCGAAGAGCAGGATGCCGTAGAACGCGACCCGCACCAGGACCCGCAGACTGTCCCGGGCCGAGATCCACAGCTCGCGCCAGAGCGGCAGGCCCGACTCGGGGACCTCGCCGCCCTCGCTGCGGTCGACCTCCTCGGAGAGCGACTCGTAGAAGGGCTGGCCGACGAGGAGGGTGACGGCGGTGAAGGTGATCACCGCGAGGAAGAGCCCGAAGGCGAAGACGAGCCCCGTCAGGGCACCGCGGAGAACCCCCTGCCAGGACGAGGACCAGTCGTCGGCGAACGGCGTCGCCCACGCGGCCAGGTCGTCGGCGCCGTAGCCGAGGCCGACGAGCGCGCCGGCGTAGAGGACGAGCGTCACGAGGCCGGGCAGCAGCCCGAAGCCGAGCCAGCGCCCGTGCCCGCCGACCCACTTCTGGCCCCGCAACAAGTACTTGAAACCCGCCCCGAAATCACGCATGGGGGTCACCCTATCGGTGCCTCCGGGGGCCTCCGGGGCAGGTCAGCCGCCGGTCGTACGGAAGGAATCGAGGGCCGTGTCGAGGGCCCGCCCGGACTCGTCGGCGCGGCCCACCGGTGCGGACGCCCACAGGTCGTACAGGATGCTGCCCCGCTCCCAGCAGACGTCGACGGTGTGACGGGCGCCCTCGGCCGGGGTGAATCCGCTCCACGTGAACTCCCAGCGCGCAGCCGGCAGTCCCTTGTGCGTGGTCTCCTCGACCGTGGCGTCGCGGTACCCCGGGTAGTCCTTCGGGCCGCTCTCGTCGGAGGACCGCATCACGCCGATCGCGCCGCCGGGCGGCAGCGGCCTGATCCTGATCCCGACCCGTACGGCTCCGTCCCCCGTCGTGTAGAACACCCGCTCGCCGTCGGTGGAGCGGAGCGCGCCGTACGGGACGCTCACGGTGAACCCGTCGGCGTCGGTGACCTCCTGGTACGCGGGCGTCCCGGGATCGGACCCGGCGGTGCCGGGGGCCCGGGTCGGCGTGGTCGCGGCGGAGGGCGGCGTGGTCGCGGGGGCGGACGTCGCCGAGGGGCTCCGCGAGCCGGACGGCGACGCCTCCGTCGCCGGGTCGCCCTGGACGGCGCGCAGCACCATCACGGTCGCCGCCGCGACGCAGAGCGCGACGGCGGTGGCCACGAGCGGCACGGTCCTGCCGCGCCGTCCGGTTCCCCGGGTCCCGGCGGCCAGGCCCCCACCGGCCGTGACCGGCACCGGCACCGGCACCGGCACGGCGGACGGACCAGGAACGGCGGACGGCACCGGCGCGGCGGGCGGTCCAGGGGCGGCGGGCGGTCCCGGGACGGCGGGCGGAGCGGTCTCGCGGGCGGTGGGGGCGTACGCGGCCGGCCGCGGCTCCTCCCCCGCCGCGCACGCGGCCAGCATCCGGCGGGCCTCGGCGGCGCCCAGGCGCCGGTCCGGGTCCCGTTCGAGGAGGCCCCGGACGACGGGGACGAGCGGTCCCATCCGCTCGGACGGCCGGATCTCCTCGTACACGATCGCGTGCAGGACGGCGCCGATCGAGTCCCGGCGGAACGGTGAGGTGCCCGTGGCCGCCGCGCACAGCAGCGCGCCGAGCGACCACAGGTCGGAGGCGGGTCCGGCGTCGCCGCCCTGCATCCGCTCCGGCGCCGTGTACTCCGGGGTGCCGATGAAGACCCCGGTCCGGCTGAGGGTCGTCGTCCCGGGGAGGCTGGCGATGCCGAAGTCGGTCAGGACCGCCCTGCCGGTGTCCTTCTCCAGGAGGACGTTGGCGGGCTTCACGTCCCGGTGCAGCACGTCGCGGGCGTGCGCGGCGGACAGCGCGTCGAGCAGGTCGAGCCCGAGCCGGGCGGCCTCCCGCGGGGTCAGCACCTCGCCCGCCGCCAGCCGGTCGGCGAGCGAGCCGCCGTCGACCAGCTCCATCACCAGGGCGGGCAGGCCGTCGTGCTCGACGACGTCGTGGACGACGATCACATGGGGGTGGCGGATCTGGGCGACGACCCGGGCCTCCCGCAGGGCGCCCGCCGGATCGGCGCCGGAGTCGAGCGCGAGGGTCTTGACGGCGACCGGGCGGCCGAGCAGTTCGTCGGTGGCCCGCCGGACCACGCCCATGCCGCCCTGGCCGAGCCGCTCGCCCAGGCGGTAGCGCCCGCCGATCAGCTCGTGCCCGGCCTGTTCCGACCCGTTGTTCGACATCACTCGGTTCTCCCCCGTCCGCAGGACACGGACATGATGCCGCAGCCGTCAGCCCGTACGCGGCGAGGGCCGCACCCCGGCGGGGTGCGGCCCTCGTGCGCGTCCTGGATCAGACGGCGAGCTCGACCGTGATGTTGCCGCGGGTCGCCTTGGAGTACGGGCAGACCTGGTGGGCCTTCTCGATCAGGCTCTTGGCGGTCTCGGCGTCCACGTTCGGGATGGTCGCCGAGATCTTGACGATGATGCCGAAGCCGTCGTCGTTCTTGCCGATGCCGACCTCGGCGGTGACCGTCGAGCCGGAGACGTCGGCGTTCTCGTTGCGGGCGACGACGCCGAGCGCGCCCTGGAAGCAGGCGCTGTAGCCGGCCGCGAAGAGCTGCTCGGGGTTGGTGCCCGCGCCGGATCCGCCCATGGCCTTGGGCGGGTTCACGACGACGTCGAGCTGACCGTCGTCGGTGGCGACGCGGCCGTCACGGCCGTTCTCGGCGGTGGCGACGGCGGTGTAGAGGACGTCCGACTGCTGGATGGACATGCTGGTGTCTTCCTTGTTCGTTCCGCCGACGACTCGCGCCCACGATCGCGACGGCTGAGGGAAGACTAGCGGGTCGCCGAGACGATCATCTTTCCGGTGTTGTCGCCGCGGAGCAGGCCGAGGAAGGCGTCCACGCCGTTCTCGATGCCCTCGACGAAGGTCTCGCGGTGCTTCAGCTCGCCCGAGGCGAGCCAGCCGCCGACCTCCTGGACGAACTGGTTCTGCAGGCCGTAGTGGTCGCCGACGAGGACGCCCTGGAGCCGCAGCCGCTTGCCGATGATCATCGCCATGTTGCGCGGGCCGGGGACCGGCTCGGTGTCGTTGTACTGGGCGATCATGCCGCAGATGGTGGCGCGGCCGTGCACGTTGAGCGAGGAGATCGCGGCTTCGAGGTGGTCCCCGCCGACGTTGTCGAAATAGACGTCGATGCCGTCCGGGGCGGCCTCGCGGAGCTGGTCCTTGACCGGGCCGTTCTTGTAGTTGAAGGCCGCGTCGAAGCCGAGCTCCTCGACGAGGAACTTGACCTTCTCGTCGGAGCCGGCGGAGCCGATGACCCGGGAGGCGCCCTTGAGCCTCGCCATCTGGCCGACCTGGCTGCCGACGGCGCCGGCCGCGCCGGAGACGAAGACGGCGTCGCCCTCCTTGAAGGAGGCGACCTCGAAGAGGCCGGCGTAGGCCGTGAGGCCGGTCATGCCGAGCACGCCGAGGTAGGCGGAGAGAGGGGCGAGCGCCGGGTCGACCTTGGTGGCGTGCTGGGCCGGGACGTCGGCGTACTCGCGCCAGCCGAGGCCGTGCAGGACGTGGTCGCCGACGGCGAAGCCCTCGGCGTTGGACGCCACGACCTCGCCGACCGCGCCGCCGTCCATCGGGTGGTCGAGCTTGAAGGGCGGGATGTACGACTTCACGTCGTTCATCCGGCCGCGCATGTACGGGTCGACGGAGAAGTGCAGGTTGCGCACGAGGATGCGGCCCTCGGCGGGCTCGGTGACCGGGGTCTCGCGCAGGGCGAAGTCCGCCGGCACGGGCCAGCCGTGCGGACGGGCGACGAGGTGCCACTCACGGCTGGACGCGGGAAGAACGGACATGAGCACGGCCTCCAGAAAAGATTGAGATCACAAAAGGTTCACTACCTCAAACAACCATGCTCCTCGATATTTCATGTTGTCAAGCATCTGAGTAGACTCGTCCCATGTCCACCTCACGCACGGACCCCCTGACCCTCGAAGTCGTCGAGCTGATCGGCACGGTCGTGGCGCGCTACTACGAGGAGTACGAGCAGGCGGCCGCGCAGCACGCGCTGACCGGCGCCCAGGCCCGCGTCCTCGGCCTGCTCTCGCTCGACCCGCTGCCGATGCGCCGCATCGCCCAGAAGCTCAAGTGCGAGCCGTCCAACATCACCGGGATCGTCGACCGCCTGGAGGCCCGCGGCCTGGTCGAGCGCCGGCCGGACCCGGCGGACCGCCGCGTCAAACTGGCCGCCCCCACGGACGAGGGCCTGGACACCGCCCGCCGGCTGCGCGAGTCCCTCGACTTCGCCCGCGAACCCCTCGGCGAACTGACCGAGACCGAGCGGACCCTGCTCCGGGACCTGCTGAAGCGGATGCTGGGCGCGGACGTGGCGTAGCCCCGGAGCCGGGGGCCTGGAGCCGGGGGGCGGACGCACCGCCGGTCTCAGACGCACCACCAGTCTCAGACGCACCACCAGAGGAAGCGGGTGCACGTCGGCGTGGGGCTGGGCGTCGGGGTCCGGCTCGGCGCGGGGCCGGTGGTCGAGGGCGTGGGGCCGCCGGGCGTCCCCGAGCCGGTCGGCGTCGGGCCGCTCGCCGTCGCGGACGAGGTCGCGGTGGGCGGGGCGGAGGGGGAGGCCGGGCCGGTGGTCGTCGGCGCGGAGGTCGGGGCGCCGCCACTCCCCTGGCCGGTGCCGGTGCCTGTACCGGTGCCGGTGCCGCTCCCCTGGCCGGTACCGGATCCCGTGCCCGTGCCCGTACCGGAACCCGATCCCGGGTTCGAGCCGGATCCCGAGCCCGAGCCCGTGCTCACCTGGCGGGGACGCGCGGGGACGGAGCTCGGCGCGTCCGTCGCCGGAGCCGGGCCGGAGCCGTCCGGCGGCTCGGTGGTCTCCACGGGGGACGGCGACAGCGGGGTCTCGGTGACCTCCAGCTCCTCCACGGCGGTGGCGGCACCGTCCTGCGGCGGCTCCTCCAGGGCGAGCTTCGCCAGGGTCAGCGTCCCGGCGGCGAGGACCAGGCCCACCGTCCCCACCAGGACCGTACGGCCCCCGCGCGAGCGCGACTTCCTCCCCCGCCGCGCGGCGGAGCGGTCCCGGGCGGCGGCGCGGCGGCCGCCGGGGGCCGGGCGCGGCGGTTCGAGGACGTCCAGCTCGTAGACGTGCTCGGGCGCGGGCCGGTCCGGGTCGTCCCCGTCGGCGCCGCCGTCCGGGGACGGTTCGTCGTAGGCGGGCGGGCCCGGGTCGCCGTAGGCGGCGGGGTCACCGTGGTCGCCGTAGGAGGCGGGGCCACCAGGGGCGCCGTAGGAGGCGGGCCTGCTCTGGTCACCGTAGGCGGCGGGGTCGCCGTGGGCCGCGGGGCCGCCAGGAGCGCCGTAGGCGGCGGTCTGGGACGGGGAGCCGTAGGCCGCGGTCCGGCCGTCTGTGCCGTAGGTCCCGGGGGCGCCGTACGTCGCGGACCCGTCCGGGTCGCTGTAGATCGCGGGCCGGGTCGGGGCGCCGTAACCGTGGTCCGGGGTGTGGACCGGTGCGGGGGCCGGGGCGTGGACCGGGGTGGGGTCCGCTCTGTGGGGGGTCTCGTACCGCAGTTCCTCGACGGGAGTCCCGCACCCGGCGCAGGCGAGGGCCCCGTTGAGATGCCGCCGGCACGCGTGGCAGTAGTCCATGGGGCCCGCAGGCTATGCGGCCCGGTGCGGCGTCAGGTAGGCGCGGACGTGAGGATCCTGTGTGGAAACCGCAGGTCGGCGGCGGTGCGCCGTGATTCTCCCGCTTCGGGAAGGATCGCCTCCGGACCCTCCTCACCGGGAGTGAAAAGTCCGGCACAGCCCGCACGCGGGGCCCCGGGCGGCGCAGCCCAGCGCGCGCCGCGCCCCGGAGGGCCGGACGATGCGAACAGGACCGCGAATCGCGACCCCCTCGCCCGTGCCAGCACCGCACTCCGGAGGATCCGCCGTGACCGTCAGCCTTGATCAGCTGCGTCGTTGCCATGTCGCCGTCGACCTGGGTGCCGCCCGCACCCGGGTCTTCGTCAAGGGCGCCGGGCTCGTCGTCGACGAGCCCAGCGTCGCCGCCGTCAACACCCGTACGGGAGCGCTGATCGCCGTCGGCGCGCTCGCCGAGAAGATGACCGGCCGCACCCCCGACTACATCCGGGTCGTGCGCCCGGTCTCGGGCGGCACGGTCGTCGACATCGAGATGGCGCAGCGGATGCTCCGTCACCTCCTCGGCGAGAAGCTGCGCCGGCAGCTGCGCCGCAAGCCCCGGTTGCGCGCGGCCGCCTGCACCCCGCACGACAGCGATCCGCTCGCGCAGCGCGCCGCCGTGGAGACCCTCGTCGGTCTCGGGGCGCGCCGGGTCGAGCTGGTCGACACCCTGATCGCGGCGGCCGTGGGCTGCGGGCTTCCCGTCGAGCAGCCGACCGCGACCATGATCCTGGTCTGCGGGGCGGCGACCACGCAGGTCGCGGTGCTCTCGCTCGGCGCGATCGTCACGGCGGAGCGGATGCCCGTCGGCGGCGACGCCATCGACCACGCCGTCATCCAGCACCTGCGCCACCACCACGAGCTGATGCTGCCGAGCCAGTCGGTGCGCCCGCTGCAACTGGCCCTCAGCGGCAACGGCCTGACGGCCCAGGGGCCCGCCTGGACGGAGATCCACGGCCGGGACGTCGCCACGGGCCTGGCGCGTTCGGTGACCGTCGACACCGCCGCCGTACGGGACGCGATCCACACCCCGCTGACGGCGGTCCTCGACGGCATCGGGAAGGTGCTGCGGGAGTGCCCGCCGGACCTGGTGGCCGACCTCGCGGACCGCGGGATCATGATGGTGGGCGGCAGCGCCCTGCTGCCGGGCCTCGACCAGATGCTGCGGGAGGCGACCGGGATGCCGGTGCACATCGCCGAACGGCCGGACGTGTGCGCGGTCCTGGGGCTGGGCGCGATGCTGGAGGGCAAGGTCCAGCCGATGGTCCTGGACCCGCTGGCGGAGCGGGACCCCCTGGCGGAGCGGGAAGCCCTGGCGGAGCGGGAGGCCCTGGCGGAGCGGGACCCGTTCGCCGACAAGGACTGAATCATCCGGAACCGGGCGATTCGTACGACAATGAGACCATGACGATCATGGATGAAGGCGCCGGGGCCACGGACACGGACGAGGCCTCCCCCCGCCTGCCCATGCTGCTCGAAGCGGTCCTCGGCGTCGGCACGGACCTCGAACTCCGCACCACCCTCCAGCACGTCGTGGACTCCGCGACCGAGCTGACCGGGGCCCGCTACGGGGCGCTCGGGGTCGTCGACCCCGAGCGCCACCGCCTCACCGAGCTCTTCACCTCCGGCATGACCGACGAGGAGCGGCAGCGGATCGGGCGCCTCCCCGACGGCCGCACCGGACTGCTCGGCGTCCTCGTCCAGGACCCGCGGCCGCTGCGGCTCGACGACCTGACGACCGACCCGCGTTCCTCCGGCGTCCCCGAGGGCCACCCGGAGATGCACGGTTTCCTCGGCGTCCCGATCCGGGTCCACACCGAGGTCTTCGGCAATCTGTACCTCACCGACAAGCGGACGGGTCCCTTCACCGAGGAGGACCTCGCCCTGCTGCGGGTCCTCGCCTCCCAGGCGGGGATCGCCATCGGCAACGCCCGGCTGTACGAGACGGCCCGGCAGCGGGAGCGCTGGATCGAGGGCGCGGCCGCGGTGACCACGGCCCTGCTCACCGGCGCCACCGCCGAGAACGCCCTGACGACCGTCGCCGAGCAGGCCCGCGTCCTCGCCGACGCCTCGGCCGGCGTGGTCCTCCAGCCCACCGAGGAGGGCGGGATGGAGATCGTCGCCGCCTCCACCAGGGACGACCCGGGCGACCTGGTCGGCACGACGATCGCGCCCGGCTCCCCGGTGCTGACCCAACTCCTCGGTGGAGAGCCGGTGTTCGTAGAGGACTCGGCGACCGACCCACGGATGACCACCCATGTACGGTCCCGCTTCGGGCCTTCGATGATGCTGCCGCTGCAGAGCGGCGGGAGGCTCATCGGCACCCTCGCCCTGCCCCGGCGGCGCGGCGGTCGGCCGTACTCGGCGGTGGACCGGCTGCTCGCCTCGCAGTTCGCCTCGCAGGCGGCGCTCGCGCTGGTCCTCGCGGACGCGCGGCACGACCGGGAGCGGCTCGCCGTCTTCGAGGACCGCGACCGGATCGCGCGGGACCTGCACGACCTGGTGGTGCAGCGGCTGTTCGCCACCGAGATGATGCTGGAGTCGACGCGGCGGCGGGCCGCCGGCTCCTCCGACGAGAGCGAACTGCTCGGCCGGGCCGTGGACGAACTGGACTCGACGATCCAGGAGGTCCGGACGACCATCTTCGCCCTCCAGCAGCCGCCGGCGGACGCGCCGGCCTCCTTCCGGGGGCGGGTGCTGCGCGAGACCGGCGGGGCCGCGGTCCCGCTCGGCTTCCAGCCGTCCGTGCACTTCTCCGGCGCGGTCGACACGCTCGTCGACGAGGAGACGGCGGACGGGCTCCTCGCCGCGCTGCGCGGGGCGCTCGCCGCGGCACACCGGCGGCCGGACGTCGGCGCGATCACGGTCGAGGTGTCGGCCGGGAACGACGGCGCCCGACTGCGCGTCGAGGACGACGGCACGCCGCCGACCACGGTGACCTGGCCCTGACCCGGCCCTGACCCGGCCCTGGAAGACCCTCGTACGGACCAGTCCGGCGCGCCGAGCCCCTCCCCCGGATCTTGACTGGAGGGGTGACCACCGAGACCAAGCCCCCCACAGCGGCGGCCTACCGCAACCTGGTGACGGCCACCATCGGCTTCACGCTCACCTTCTGGGCGTGGGACCTGATCGCACCGATCGCGAGCTGGTACGGCGACCGGCTCGACCTCAGCTCCTTCCAGCAGTCCCTGCTCGTCGCGGTGCCCGTCCTGGTCGGCTCGGTCGGCCGCATCCCGGCCGGGGCGCTGACCGACAAGTACGGGGCGAAGCTGATGTTCCCGCTGGTCTCGGCGCTGACGATCGTTCCGGTGCTGCTCCTGATCGTCGTCAAGGACAGCTACGGCCTGCTGCTGGTCGTCGGCTTTCTCCTCGGCCTCGGCGGCACGACGTTCGCCATCGGCATCCCGCTCGTCAACTCCTGGTTTCCGCCCGCCAAGCGCGGACTCGCGCTCGGGGTGTTCGGCATGGGTATGGGCGGAGTCGCGCTCTCCGGCTACTTCACGCCCCGGATCGCCGAGCACGGCGAGAACCTGCCGTTCATCGTGGTCGCGATCGCGCTGGCGGCGTACGCGGTGCTCGCGGCGCTCCTCATCACGGACCGCCCCGACCGCCCGGTGCCGACGGCCTCCCTGGCTACCCGCCTCGGCTCGGCGGCCCGGCTGCGCGTCACATGGGAACTGTCGGCGCTGTACGCGATCGGGTTCGGCGGCATCGTCGCGTTCGGTGTCTACCTGCCGACGTACCTGAAGACCTGGTACGAGCTCGACCCGACGGACGCGGGCACCAAGGCGGCCGGGTTCGCCCTGGTGACGGTCGTCTTCCGCCCCATCGGCGGCTGGCTCTCGGACCGGATCCACCCGGCGCTCGTGACGGCCGTCGCGCTCGGGACCGTCGCCCTGCTCGCCGTCGTCCAGGCCTTCGACCCGGCGCTGAACCCCGGCGGCACCATCGCCCTGCTCGTCATGGCCGCCGGACTCGGCACGGCGAGCGGCTCCGTCTTCGCCCTGGTCTCCCAGGTCACCCCACAGGCCAAGGTCGGCAGCGTGACCGGCATCGTCGGCGCGATGGGCGGGCTCGGCGGGTTCCTGCCGCCGCTGGTGATGGGCGCGATCTACAGCGCGAAGGGCTCGTACTCGATCGGCTTCATGCTGCTGTCGGACCTGGCGCTGGCGGGGTGTGTGTACGCGTACGGTCGGATGCGGGGGATCCGGCCGGGGGGCGAGACGCGGGACCCCGAACCGACGAAGGTGTCGGCCACGAGCCCTTGAGGCCGCCCGTGCTGGGCGGCGCCCCCGCCCCCGTGTGGGCAATCGTCCCGCAGGGCGGGACGGGTGGGCACACGGGACGGCGCCTTCAGCGGCGCCTCCGCGTTCCGCGCCTGAACCCGCACCACGTGTGCGGCGCGCAATGTGGTGCGGGTTCAGGCTCGGGAGCCTCTGGCGCCGGCAAGGGGCGCCGTCCGTTGTGCCCACCCGTTCCGCCCCAGCGGAACGATTGCCCACAACGGGGGTGGCGCCGCGCGGCAGAATGCGCAGGTGACCCCTCGCCCTCGACCACCCGAGGAGTACGACCGGTGAGTGCGCTCTTCCCCGAACTCGAACTGTCGGTTCCGTCCGACGACCGCCCCGCCCTGCGCGTCGGCCCCGACACCCTGACGTACGCCGAGCTGGCCCGCGCCGCCGGCGCCCTCGCCGCCCGCGTCGGCGCCGCGCGGCGGGTCGCCGTCTGGGCGACGCCCACCGCCCGCACGGCCGTCGCCGTGGTCGCCGCCCTGCTCGCCGGCGTGCCGGCCGTACCGCTCAATCCGCGCACCGGCGAGCGGGAGTTGGCGCACATCCTCGGCGACAGCACGCCCGACCTGGTGCTCGCGGGCCCGGGGGACGAGCTGCCGGCGGGGCTCGCGGCGCTCCCCCGGGTCGACGTGGAGCTCACCGGGCCAAAGGCTCCGCCCAGGACCGCGCCCGTCGATCCCGAGGCGACCGCGCTCGTCGTCTACACCTCCGGCACGACCGGCCCCCCGAAGGGCGTCCTCCTCTCGCGCCGCGCGGTCGCCGCCTCCCTGGACGCGCTGGCCGAGGCCTGGTCGTGGACGGCGGACGACGTCCTGGTGCACGCGCTGCCGCTGTTCCACGTGCACGGGCTGGTCCTCGGGATCCTGGGCCCGTTGCGGCGCGGCGGCGAGGTCCGGCACCTGGGGGCCTTCTCCGTGGAGGGCGTCGGTCGGGAGCTGGGCGACGGCGGGACCATGCTCTTCGGCGTGCCGACGATGTACCACCGGATCGCGGACGCCCTCGACGAGGACGCGCGCCTCGCCGCCGCACTGGCCCGCGCCCGGCTCCTCGTCTCGGGTTCGGCGGCGCTGCCGGTGCACGACCACGAGCGGATCGCGGCGGCGACGGGCCGGACGGTCGTGGAGCGGTACGGGATGAGCGAGACGCTCATGAACACCAGCGTGCGCCCGGGCGGCGAGCCCCGGCCGGGGACGGTCGGGACGCCGCTCGCGGGGGTGGACCTGCGGCTCGTGGACGAGGACGGCTCCGTCCTGGAGGAGCTCGACGGGGAGACGGTCGGCGAGGTGCAGGTGCGCGGTCCGAACCTCTTCTCCGGCTATCTGAACCGGCCGGACGCGACGGCGGCGGCCTTCGACGGCGACTGGTTCCGCACCGGCGACATGGCGGTCCGCGAGGCGGACGGCGGGGTGCGTCTGGTGGGCCGGAAGGCGACGGACCTGATCAAGAGCGGCGGCTACAAGATCGGGGCGGGTGAGATCGAGAACGCGCTCCTCGACCACCCCGGCGTCCGGGAGGCGGCCGTCACGGGCGAGCCGGATCCCGATCTGGGCGAGCGGATCGTGGCCTGGGTGGTGGCGCAGGACGGGGAGAAGCCCCCGAGCGACAAGGAGCTCGCCGACCACGTGGCGGGGCTGCTCGCGCCGCACAAGCGCCCCCGGGTGGTGCGCTACCTCGACGCGCTGCCCCGCAACGACATGGGCAAGGTCCTCAAGAAGGCGCTGCCGGCGTCCGGTTGAGCGGACGGTGGTCGGGCCCCTCCCGGGAGGAGCCCGACCGGGCCGCTACTCGACTCCTGTCGCGCGGGTCAGCTCCTGGCTCACCGACCCGCCCCGGTCGTCGCTCGCCCCGGCCCGCAGCGAGACGGAGCCCGCGCCGGACGGGACGCGGAGTTCGCCGGTCCGGGCGGTGCCGCCGACGGTGGAGGTGACGTGGGTGCCGTGGCCGGCGCGGTCGGCGACCTCCTGGACCTCGATGAAGGACCTGGTCTCGGCGATCCGGCCCGCGGGGTCGGGGGCGTGTTCCGGGTCCGTGAGGCGTCCTGGCCCATGGGGCGGGAGTCGGCCCCTGTCGCTCCTGTCGGTTGTGTGCCGTGGCGGCCGACCGCCGGGGCGGCAGGGGCTGTTCGAGGGGGTGTCTTGCCGGTCAGGCGGCGCGAGCCCGGCCTGATCGGCAAGACGCCCCCTAGGAGGGTCAGGGAGTCGGGTCGTGGGCGTCGTAGCGGCGGAATCCGCGCCCGTACAGGGCGAGGAGTCCGATCGCGACGACACAGGCGATCCCGCCGCCGGTGATGGCGACCGCCGGCGAGGTGAGGTCCGCGACGGAGCCCGCGAGGAAGTCGCCGAGGCGGGGCCCGCCCGCGACGACCACGATGAAGACGCCCTGGAGCCGGCCGCGCATCTCGTCCGGGGCGGCGACCTGCATCATCGTGTTCCGGAAGATCATCGAGACGGTGTCGGAGTAGCCGGCGAGGGCGAGCAGGAGGAGCCCGAGCCAGAGGTTCCGGGTCAGCCCGAAGACGGCGACGGCGGTGCCCCAGGAGGCGACGGCGAGCAGGATCGCCTGCCCGTGGTGGCGGATGCGGCCCTGCCAGCCGGACAGCACCCCGCCGAGGAGCGCCCCGAACGCGGGCGCGGCCACGAGGAGTCCGGTGGTCTTGGCGTCGCCGCCGTACCAGAGGACGGCGACGGCCGGGAACAGGGCGCGGGGGTGGGCGAGGATCATCGCGCAGAAGTCCGAGAAGAACGTCATGCGCAGGTTGGGGCGGGTGGCGAGGAAGCGGAGCCCGTCGAGGACCGAGGCCCTCTTGCTCCCCGTGCGTTCGGGAAGCATGGACGGCAGCCGCCACATCGCGTACAGGCTCGCGGTGAAGGCGACGGCGTCCACGAGGTACGCGGTCTGGTAGCCGGCGAAGCCGACGATCAGGCCGCCGAGGCTGGGTCCGACGAGGGTGCCGAAGGTGGTGACCATCGAGTTGAGCGCGTTGGCGGCGCGCAGCTGCTCGGGCGGCAGGAGCCGGGGGATCATCGAAGAGCGGGCGGGTGCGTTGAGCGCGGCGCACACGGCCTGGAGGGCGACGATCCCGTACAGGAACCAGACGTGGTGGAAGCCGGCGAACGCGGCGGCGGCCAGGGCGACGGACAGCACGGCGGAGCCGCTCGCGCTGGCGAGGCCGAGCCTGCGCCGGTCGACGGTGTCGGCGATGGCGCCGCCGTACAGGCCGAAGACGATCAGCGGGACGAGGGCGAAGAGGCCGACGAGCCCGACGGAGAAGGGCGAGCGGGTGATGTCGTACACCTGGAGGGAGACGGCGAGGGCCGTCATGCCCTGTCCGACCCAGGAGACGGTGCTCCCGAACCAGAGGCGGCGGTAGTGCGCGGAGGTGCGCAGCGGGGTGAGGTCGGCGAAGACCTTGCGGCGGTCCCGCTCCCGCTCCCGGGTGTCCTGGGCGGCGGTCACGCGACGTCGTACCGCAGCTCGGGGCGCTCCCAGTGGATGCGGCCGGTGGGCGGCACGGTGCCGGTGCGGACGGCGCCGGTCCGCAGGTAGAACTCCTCGGCCGGCGGATGCGCGACGACCCGCACGGAGTCGAGGCCGGCGGCCCTGGCCTGCTCGGTCATGTGCTCCATGAGGAGCCGGCCTATGCCGAGCCCCTGGGCCGCGTCGACGACGAACGCGAGGTCGAGTTCGGCCTCGTCGACGAGGAGGGCGTAGAAGCCGAGCACCCGGCCGCCGTCACCGTCGTCGACGGCGACGAAGACGGGATGGTGCTCGATGTACGGACCGCCGACCTGGTACCCCTCCACCATGGCGGCGTAGTCGCCCCGGTAGGCCCGGGAGCTCCTGACCAGCCGGGTGAGCCGCTTGGAGTCGTCGGCGACGGCACGCCGGATGGTGAACTCGAACATGGGGCGAGTATAGGGGCTGATGGGGCAGTCGATCCTTACTTTTTGGTCAAGGGGCGTCGGCGGGCAGCCCCGCCTCCGTCACCGCCTGCTCGTGGGGCAGGGTCGTGCCGTGGGCGAAGGTCTCGGTGAAGGCCTCGGGGCCCAGGGCCGTGCGGGCCGTCGTCTCCGTGGCGTCGACGTCCGATCGTTCCGCCGGGGGCAGCGGTGCGCCCGTCGAGGAGCGGAGGGCCGACGCCGTGCCGAGGAGGAGGGCGGCCCCCTTCGCCCGGCCCGCGCCCGCGTGGGCCGAGGCCAGGCCCTCCAGGGCGAGTGCGACCGCGCGCGGGTCGCCGGAGGTCAGGGCGGTGCCGTAACCCTCCTCCTGGAGTCTCAGCGCGCCCGCCGCGTCGCCGCGCGCCAGTGCCGAGAAGCCCAGCTCGGCCAGGATCAGCGCGTTGGCCGAGTCGAGGCCGACCGCCCGGTGCCAGTCGAGGACCTCCCTCATGTGCGCCTCGGCCTCGTCGACCAGGCCCTCGCGTCTGGCGCCCAGGCCGAGGCCGAGGACCGCGTTGATCTCACCCGCCCGGAACCCGACCTCGACCGCTCGCTCCCGCGCCGCCTCGTGGTACGCCCGCGCCCCGGCCAGATCGCCCCTCAGCAGGGCCGTACGGCCGATCCCGGCCAGCAGGTCCGGCACCTCGGTCGTCAGGCCGAGGCCCTCCGCAGCCGCCAGGCCCGCCCGCTTGAGCCGGTCCGCGCGCTCGTACTCCCCGTGGATCTCGGCGACCGTCGCCAGCGGGTACACCGACCACAGCCGGCAGCAGGCGTCGCCGACCTCCGCGAACAATGCGTCCGACCGGGCCGCGTCCTCCTCCGCGCCCGCCACGTCACCGCCGAGCAGCCGCTGCACCGAGCGGTCCGCGAGCGCCGCCGCCTCGACCCAGCGGTCCCCGTGGGCCCGGGCCCCGTCGAGCGCCTCCCCCGTCAGCCGGCCGCCCTCGCTCTGGCTGCCCGTCCCGCAGAGCGCGTGCGCGAGGAACCAGCGCGCCCACGCGTGGTCCGAGGGGCGGAGCGGTCCGGCCTCGTCGTAGGCCGCTAGGGCGCCCGCGATCCGCTGCCGCCGGTCCGTGCCGTCGCCGCCCATGATCGCCAGGCCCGTGCGCCAGACCTCCACACGGGCGCGGAGCGCGGCCCGTTCGGGCCGCGCCCGGCCCTCCGGGTCCTCCGGGAGGCCTGCCCGCAGCGCCGCCGTCGCCGAGCGGAGCGCCTCACCGAGGCGGCCCCGCATGACCCAGTACCAGGCGAGCGCGTCGACGAGCCGGAGCGCCGCCTCGGCGTTCCGCCCGGTGTCGGGTGCGGCGAGCGCCCGGTCCAAGGCGGACCGCAGGTTCGGCGTCTCGGCGTCGAGGCGGGCGAGCCGGCGGCGCTGGTCGGGGCCACGCAGGGCGGGCTCGGCGTCCTCGGCCAGCCGCAGGTAGTGGGTCAGGTGCCGTTCCCGTACCGCCTCCGTCTCGCCCGCCTCCCCAAGGCGTTCGAGGCAGTACGCGGCGACGGACTCCAGGAGCCGGTAGCGCGGCCCGTCCGGGCCGTCGACCGCCACGACGAGCGAGCGGTCGACGAGGCGGGCGAGCAGGCCGAGGACGTCCCCGGCGGACACCCCTTCGCCACCTCCGGATTCCGCGCCTCCGGACGTCCCCCCGTCCGCGCACACCTCCTCCGCCGCCCCCATCGAGCACCCCTCCGCGTGAACGGCCAGGCGCCGCAGCACCGTTCGCTCCTGCTCGCCGAGCAGCTCCCAGCTCCAGTCGATGACCGCCCGCAGCGTCTGCTGTCGGGCCGGTGCCCCGCGCAGCCCCGCGTCGAGCAGGCGGAAGCGGTCGTCGAGCCGTGCCAGGAGCCCGTGCACGCCGAGGGCCCGGACGCGGGTCGCGGCCAGTTCCAGGGCGAGCGGGATGCCGTCGAGGCGGCGGCAGACGGCCCGCACCGCCTCCTGGGTGGCGGGATCGAGCGCCGCGCCGGACCCGAACCCGGGCGCCGAGGCCGCCGCCCGCGCCGTGAACAGTTCCACCGCGCCGTCCCCGTCGAGCGGCTCCACCGCCCACAGCGTCTCGCCCGCGAGGGCGAGCGGCTCCTGGCTGGTCGTCAGGACGACCAGACCGGGAGCCGTGCGCAGCAGCAGCTCGGCGAGCGAGGCCGCCTCGTCGACGACGTGTTCGCAGTTGTCGAGGACGAGCAGCGTGCGCTTGCCGCGCAGGGCCTCGGCCAGCCGTTCCGCCGTGGTGAGCGCCCTCTCCCCCTCGGGCCGCAGCCCCCACGCCCCGTCGTCGCGGAGTTCGAGCGCGGCGGCGACGACTTCGGCGAGTTCCCCGCGTGCGCCGGCGAACTCGACGAGCCACACCCCGTCCGCGAACTCCTCGCGCGCCTGCCCGGCCGCCTCCACGGCGAGCCGGGTCTTCCCGACCCCGCCGGGCCCGGTGAGCGTGACGAGCCGCCGCTCGGTGAGCAGGCCCCGTACCTCGGCGACGGCCGCGTCGCGCCCGACGATCCCGGTGAGCGGCGTGAACAGATTGCCCCGCACGTGGCCACCGCTCGCGGTCGGCCGGGGCGTCGCACGGACCGCGGCGGGAGGCGCGGCCGCCGGCGCCGAGAGCGAGGCGTCCTGTCGGAGCATCGCCGCGTGGAGCGCGGCCAGTTCGGGGCTCGGGTCGAGGCCCAGCTCGTCGGCGAGGAGGGTGCGCAGCTCCTCGTACCCGGCGAGCGCCTCGCTCTGCCGCCCCGCCCGGTAGAGGGCCCGCAGCTGCACCGCCCGTAGCCGTTCGCGCAGCGGATGCAGCGCTACGAGCTCCGCCAACTCCCCTGCGAGTACGTCCTGTTCGCCGTACTCCAGGCGCGCTTCGGCCAGTGTCTCGCGGACGACGAGGCGTTCCTCCTCCAGCCGGTCCGCCGCCGCCCGCGCGAACGGCTCCTCCGCGAAGCCGGCGAACGCCGGGCCCCGCCACAGGTCGAGCGCCTCGCGGAGCAGTACGGCCCTGGCGCGCGGGTCCGCCGTCTCCCGCGCCCGGGTGGCGAGCCGTGTGAACTCGTGTGCGTCCAGGGTCCCTTCGGGTACGGCGAGGAGGTAGCCGGGCGCCTGCGTGACGACGAGGTCGCGCCCGCCGGGCTCGGCCTCCTCCAGGGCGCGGCGCAGCTGGGAGACCTTGGCCTGGAGGGCCCGCAGCGGGTTGCCGGGCGGCTCGTCGCCCCAGAGGTCGTCGACGAGGCGGAACGCGGCGACCGGCCGACCCGCGTCGACGAGCAGGGCGGCGAGCAGGGCCCGCACCTTGAGCTCCGGGACCCGGACGGGCGTGCCGTCCTCGGTCCGCACGGCCGTCTCCCCCAGCACCGCGAATCGCATGCGGCCACCGTAACCCGGCTTCGACCACCCGCCGGAGCCGGCCCGAACAGGCCCCTTCCGCGCCCGAACCCGGCCCGAACAGAACCCGAACCGTTCCCGAACAGCCGGCCGTCAGAGTCGCCCCTGTCAGCAGGAAGCGACACACGGAACACCAAGGAGCAGGACATGAGCAGCGACAAGCCCCTCGCCGGCAAGACCGCCCTCGTCACCGGCGGCAGCCGCGGCATCGGCCGGGCGATCGCCCTCCGCCTCGGCGCGGACGGCGCCCGGGTCGGCGTCCACTACGCAAGCAACGAGACGGCCGCGAAGGAGACGGTCGCCGCGATCGAGGCGGCCGGCGGCTCCGCCTTCGCCGTCCGCACCGAACTGGGCGTCCCCGGCGACGCCGACGCCCTCTGGGCGGCCTTCGACGCGCAGACCGCGGGCGACCACGGCCTCGACATCCTGGTCAACAACGCCGGGATCGCCGGTCCCGGCCTGATCCACGAGGTCGAGGAGGCCGACTACGACCGGGTGTTCGCGGTCAACGCCAAGGCGCCGTTCTTCATCATCCAGAAGGGCCTCGACCGGCTCCGCGACGGCGGCAGGATCATCAACATCTCCTCCGGAGTCACCAAGGTCGCCTTCCCGGGCATGACCTCGTACGCCGCCGCCAAGGGCGCCGTCGAAGTGCTGACCCTGACCCTCGCCCAGACCCTCGGCTCCCGGGACATCACGGTCAACGCGGTCTCGCCGGGCACGATCGAGACCGACATCCACCCGTGGATGGCCGACCCCGCCGCCAAGGCGCACGCCGCCGGGTTCTCGGTCTTCAACCGGGTGGGACAGCCGGGTGACGTGGCCGATGTCGTCGGCTTCCTCGCCTCCGACGACGCCCGCTGGGTCACCGGCCAGAACATCGACGCGAGCGGCGGCTCCGGCCTCGGCCTCTGACGGCCCCGGTGCCGGCCGCCCGAGGGCGGGCCCGCGACCACCCCGGGCCCGCCCCGCCCCCCGAACGCACCCACGCCCCTCCCCACCCACGCGAAGGAACCCCAGGTCATGGCAGCGCACACGCTCCTCGTCCTCGCCCACCCCCGTACCGACTCCCTCACCGCCCAGGTCGCCGCCCGGCTGCACGCCCGTCTCAAGGACGAGGGCGGCACCGTCGACGTACTCGACCTGTACGCCGAGGGGTTCGACCCGGCCCTCCGCCCGGAGGACGAGCCGGACTGGGAGAACCGCGAGAAGGTCTACTCCCCCGAGGTCCACGCCCACATGGACCGCATCCTGGCCGCCGACGACATCGTGGTCGTCTTCCCGGTGTGGTGGTTCACCCCGCCGGCCATCCTCAAGGGCTGGATCGACCGGGTCTGGAACTACGGCTTCGCGTACGGCCGGAGCCGCCCCCGGCTGGCGGGGAAGCGGCTGCTCTGGCTGGCCCTGATGGGCGGGACGCCCGAGGAGATCGCGCGGCTCGGCATGACCGACGTCCTCGGTCTGACGCTGGTGACCGGCGTTTCCGAGTTCTGCGGACTTCCGGACGCCGGTCTCCGCGTCCTGCACGGCACCGAACTCTCCGGCGTGCCGGTGGAGTTGCGCGCCGACCGGGTCGCCGCGCTGCTCGACGAGGCCGAGCGGGCCCTGGAGGAGGAACTCCTCGGCGCGGCCACCACCACGACGACGGCCACCACCGCGGCCGCCGCTGCCACCACCACCACCACCACCACCGAGAACACCGTGAACGAGGAGCCGGCACGATGACCACGACCCTCGCGGAGGACACCGCGACACCGCCCCGGGCCGGAGCCCGCCAGTGGTTCGGCCTCGCCGTCCTCCTCCTCCCCGTCACCCTGATGACCGCCGACCTCGGTGTGCTGTGGCTCGCCACCCCGTACCTCTCGGCAGACCTCCGGCCCAGCGGCGCCCAGTTGCTCTGGATCACCGACATCTACGGCTTCCTCACCGCCGCCACCCTCGTGATCATGGGCACGCTCGGTGACCGGCTCGGCCGCCGCAAGCTCCTGATGGCCGGTTCGGCCGGCTTCCTGCTCGCCTCCGTCCTCGCCGCGTACGCCCCGAACGCCGGGACGCTGATCGCGGCCCGCGCCCTCCTCGGCATCGCCGGGGCGGCGGTCCTGCCCTCCACGCTCGCCCTGATCAGCCACATGTTCGCGGACGCCCGGCAGCGGGCCACGGCCATCGCGATGTGGGTGACCGCCCTCTCGGTCGGGCTCGCGATCGGACCGGTGATCGGCGGCGTGCTGCTCGCCTCCTGGTGGTGGGGGTCGGTCTTCCTGATGGGCCTGCCGGTCATGCTGATCGCGCTGGTCACGGCGCCGCTGCTGCTCCCCGAGTACCGCGACCCGAACCCCGGGCGACTCGACCCGGCCAGCGTGCTGCTCTTCCTCCTCGCGGTCCTGCCTCTGGTGTACGGCGTCAAGTCCCTCGCCGCGCACGGCCCGACGGCCGAGGCGGGGATCGCCTTCGCCCTGGGGCTGACGTTCACGGCCCTCTTCGTCCGGCGCCAGAACCGTCTGGAGTCCCCCCTCCTCGACCTGCGGCTCTTCAGGAACCGGGCCTTCACCGGCGCCCTGCTCACCCTGCTCCTGGGCATGACCGCGCTCAACGGCGTCGAGTACCTGGTCCCGCAGTACCTCCAGGCGGTCGCCGGACTGCCGCCGCTCGACGCCGGACTGTGGCTGCTGCCGGGAGCGGCGGGTCTGATCGCCGGTTCGCAGCTGACCCCCTTCGTGGCGCGGAAGATCCGCCCGGCGTACGTCCTCGCCGGCGGGCTCCTGGTCTCGCTGGCCGGGTACGCGGGGATCGCGCTGGCCGAAGGGGTGACCGTGGCCGCCCTCGGCCTCGCGGTCATCATGTTCGGCGCGGCCCCGATCAGCGTCCTGGGGACGGCCCTCGCGGTCGGCTCCGCCCCGGCCGAGAAGGCGGGCGCGGCGGCCGCGACCGGCCAGACGGCCTACGACCTGGGGCTCGCCCTGGGCATCGCGGTCACCGGCAGCGTGGCGGTCGCCGTCTACCGGGGCGGCATCCCGGCAGACGCGCCGGCCGCGGCCCACGAGAGTGTGGGCGCGGCGCTGGCCCTGCCGGGCGAGGGGCTGCGGGAGCAGGCCCGGGAGGCCTTCACGACGGCCCTCCACTCGGCCTCGGCCCTGAGCGCGGTCTTCGCCCTGGTGACGGCGGCCGTGGTCCTGACCCTGCTCCGCAAGGTGCCCCGTACCTGATCCCCGGCAACAGCAGCCGCCCGCCGCGCTCACCGCGCGGCGGGCGGTAAGCATGGGGCCCGGGGGAGCACGAGGCGCGGGACCGGGCGTGACGGGCGCGGGGAGACCGGGTCGCCGGATACGGCGGATGCCCGGGCAACGGCCAGGTCCCGGCCGCCCGTCCGCGCCGGGGCGGGGGCATCGGCTCCCGCCCGCTCACGACGCCCCCGCCCCGCCGGGCGTCCGTGCGAACACGCCTTCCTCCGCCTGCCGTTCGTGCTCCACGAGGGCCGACTCCCATGCCCCCGGCAGCCGTTCGGCGCCGACGAGGGCGCGGTCGGTGAGGAAGGTGACGTGGAGGCGGCGGCGGTGCGTGACCCAGGCGACGAAGAGCGGCTGGCCCGGCACCATGACCGGCAGGGCGTACACCCCCACCGCGGGGGTTCCGGCGAAGCCGAGCGGCTGCCGGATCCGGAGGTCGGCGACGCTGAGCGGGGTGTACCGGGCGTCGACGCTGCGGGTGAGCGCCAGGCGGCCGATCCGGTACGGGAGTGTGCGCAGGACGACCCGGTGGGCGTCGGCGAGCCGGGCGAGCCGGCTGTGGCCGAGGGCGCGTCCGAGGCGTTCGAGCCGCCGGGCCGGGTCGGGTTCGCCGCAGGGGAGGTCGACCCCGGCGACGGCGACCCGGTTGCCGAGCAGGGGGAGGGGGTCGTCGGGGTCCCGGACGCCGATCCCGAGGTTGGCGCGCAGCCCCCGGCCGTGCCCGGGGCCGCCCGGCCCCCAGCCTTCGGGGTGCCAGGCGCGCAGCGCCCCGGTGGTCAGGGCCAGGCAGAGCTGCGGGACGGTGGCCCCGGTCAGACGGCCGAGCGCGTGCAGCCGGGCGGTGTCGACGTCGGCGAACGCGGCGGCGTAGGACCGGGCGGGCGGGGTGTCGAGGGCCGGCCACCAGGTGACGCGGCGCGGGGGCCGGAACTCGGGGAGGACGGCGGCCCAGGGCACGGGCCGGGGCGGCCGGAAGGTGAGGGCCCTGGGGCGCGGCGCCCCCTCGGGGCCGAGCAGCCGCTCCAGGGTGGCGACGGCGGCGGCACCGTCCTGGAAGGCGTGGTGGGCCCGGTAGCAGAGCCCCCATCGCCCGCCGCCGGCCCGGCGGACGAGCCAGATCCCCCACAACGGCCGGTCGCGCGGCAGGGGTTGCCGCAGCAGCTCGGCGACGACCGTCAACGGGTCGACGCCTCCGGGTAGCTCGTACAGGTGACGGTCGGGGTCGAAGCCGGGGTCGGGCTCCCAGTGGGGACGCCCCGCCTCGCCCGCGAGCCGGTGGGCGAGCTCGGGGAGCGCGCCGACGCGGCGCCTCAGATGGTCCAACACCCTTGCCCGGGAAGGCGGTTCCCCCTCGAAGACGATCAACCCGCCGAGGTGCAGGGCGGAGTCCGTCGCGTGCAGTGCCGCCACGTCGAGGGAGAGCCGGTCGAGCACCCCGAGCGGCACCGCCGCGGAAGATCGAACTGGATCTGAAGATCGCACGGACCGCTACGATACGTCATCATGCAATCGCAATGCGTGACGGATGGCATGCTTCCCGACTTCCTCGACGACGACGCCGTGACGGCCTGGACCGCCTCCGGAGCACCCCTCGTCGACCTCCTCCGCCAGGCGCACACGCCGGGCCGGCTGACCGGGTTCCGCCGTGGCGGCCGGGCGGCGGTCCTGGTCACGGAACCCCGGCACGTGCACCAGGTGCTCGGCGTCGGCGGCGACCGGTACGTGAAGCGGTCGCACCGGGCCAGACCCCTCCTCGGGGACGGCATGCTGACCGCCACGGGCGAGGCCTGGCGGTCCCAGCGGAAGCTGCTCCAGGCGATGTTCACGGGCCGGGGCATCCAGCGCTGGGAGCACCACATCGCGGGGGCGGCGGCGTGCGTCGTCGACCGCTGGGCGGAGCGGGCGCGCCGGGGCGCGCCGACCGACATCGCCGAGGACGTGCAGTTCTTCACGGTCGACACGATCTGGCGCTCGCTCACGGACCGGCCCCTGGACCGGGAGACGTACGTCGACCTGGCGGCCGTGCAGGACATCGTCGCCGCGCTCCCCGCCGACGTGGGCGGCTCGGCCGCGCTGCCGCCGGAGGTCGAGTCGGCGATCGCCGCGCTCGACGAGCGGATCCTCCGGGCGCTCGCCGACGCCCGCGTCCGCCACCGGAAGGACGGCGCCGGGGCAGGGTCCCGCGAGCCGGGCGTGATCCGCACGGCGGGCGTGGGCCGCGAGCCGGGCGTGGGCCGCGAGCCGGGTCCCAGCGTCCTGGACCGGCTGCTCGACGCGGCCGCGACGGATCCGGCGTACACGGACCGGCTGATCCGCGACGAGCTCGTCACCCTGCTCGTCGCCGGGTACGAGAGCAGCGCCCGCACGCTGACCTGGGCTTTCGTCCTGCTCGACGCCCACCCGGAGGTCATGGAGCGGGCGTCGGGGGACGCCTCGGCCGTCGAGGCGGTGCTCTCCGAGACGCTGCGGCTCTACCCGACGGGCTGGCTCCTGCCCCGGCACAGCCCGGCGGACGAGACACTGGACGGCTGGGCGATCCCGGCCGGTACGGACCTCCTCGTCTGCCCCTACCTGACCCACCGCGACCCGGAGGTCTGGCCGGAGCCCGAGGCCTTCGACCCCGGCCGCTTCCCGGCCCGGTCGCCGCTGCCGCCCGGCGCGTACCTCCCCTTCGGCATCGGCCCGCGGGCCTGTCTCGGGACGCGGTTCGCGATGCGGGAGATGGAGGTGCTGCTCGGCGCGCTCCTCTCCCGGTTCACGGTCGAGACGACCGGGCCGGTGGGCGAGCCCGTGTTCGGCATCAACCTGCGCCCGGCCGGCCCGCTGCACGCGCGCGTCCGCGAGCGGACGTGAACGCGCCCGCACCGGACAGGCGCCCGTCCGACGCCTTCCCGCCCGAGGTGTTCCCTCCCGACGGGCGCGGCTCCGAGACTCGCGCCGCCGGGAGATACGCCTCTGGGAGGCACGCACCCGAGAGGTACGCCTCCGAGGGGTGCGTCTCCGAGCGCGTCGACTACGTCGATCCCCGGGACCGGGTGGTCGCCCAGGGCGGACGGGCCGCCGGGCCGCCCGCCGGACTGCTCCGCCGGTACGCGGCGACCGTCTGCACCGACCACGCCGGCCGGGTCCTCCTCTACCGGCGGACCGCCTCGGCACCGGCCTACCCGGACCACTACGACGTCCTGATCGGCGGGGCGGTCCGCAGCGGCGAGGAGTACCGGGCGGCCGCGCTCCGGGAGCTCCGGGAGGAGCTGGGCTGGGACCAGGCGCCCGGCCTGACGGAGGCGTACCGGCTCCGCGTCGACGATCCGCACGGCGCCTGCTTCCTGACGGTCCACCGCTGGGTGGCGGACCGCGCGCCCCGGCCGGATCCGAGCGAGATCGCCTGGTGCGGTTTCGTCGCACCGCTCGCGGTCCTGACCGGTGGCTACACCCCGCTGGTCCCGGCCGGCGCGGAGGCGGTACGGCGCCTCTTCCCCGGCTGACCGCCCGGGGCGCGCAGCCCGTACGGCGTCCCTCGCCCCGCCGACCCGACGGGCGCGGAGCCCGTACGACACCTCCCGCACGGCACCTCCCGCCCCGCGAAGCCCGTACCCCGCGGAGCCCGTACGGCACGGGCGCCATGCAGCACGGGCACCGTGCAGCACGACGGTCTCACGGCGCGACGGCCGTGCGGCGCGCCGGCGCGCGCGGCTCGGAGGGTGCGCACAGTGCCTTCCCACCGCCCGAAGCCTCCTGACCACCCCTGCCCCCTGACCACCCACCGGCCACCCCTGGCCGCCCCCACCGCCCGTCCCCGGTCGGGACCCCACCTCTCGTACGACAGCACCGAAGGACACCTCCCCATGACGTACTGCGCGCTGCCCTTACCCGGCGCCTCCCTCGCCGTCCCCGGTCCCCGGCCGGAACCCCTCCCGGGGGCCGGGCCGCTCGACCGCGCCCGGGCGCGGCTCGCCACCCGTCTGGTGGCGGCCGCCGGGCCGGGGGGACTGCTCCGGGCGCCGTGCGACAGCCGGATCCTGGAATCCGCCCTGGCCCTGCGGCTGCTCACGGTGACGGGCGTGGACCCGGACGCCCAGGAGCGGCTGACGCGCCGCCTGAAGACGGCCGTGGACGAGGGCGCCCCCGACCCCGTGCAGGAGGCCGCCGCCCGCGCGGCCCTCGGCGAGTACGTGGACGGGCGGGGCGCGCTCGCCCGGCTGCTCGGCGGCTTCGACCACTTCACGGCCGGACGGAAGCGGCTGATGTTCCAGACGCTCCTGGCCGAGCTGGGCGCCCACCCCTTCCCCGAACTCCCCTCCCCCGAGGCGCTCTTCGAGGCCCGCGGCCAACAGCGGTGGCTGATCACGGAGATGGCCGCCCTCAAGGCCCTGTACGCCTTCGGGACGGGTGCGCCGCGGCTCGTCACGGACGAGGACTGGCGGGCGCTCGAACCCTGTGCGCTGCCCGGCCCGCCCCCGTACGGCAACCACCTCGCCCGGGTCCTCGCGCTGCTCGCGTTGCGGCTGCGCCCCCGGTACGCGAAGGCGGTGCGGGCGCGGGCGCGGGAGCTGCGCGGTTGGCTCCGCGAGGACGGCGGGCTGCCGTTCATCACGGGGATGGACGTGTTCGCGACGGCGACCGGCGGGCTCGCGCTGGCCGGGGCGGGAGCCCCGGCGCACACCCTGCGGGCCCTGGCGGCGGCCCTGGTGGAGCACCGGAACGCCGACGGCGGCTGGGGGTTCGACCGGGGTGTCGGGCAGAGCGACGTGGACGACACCTCGTACTGCGTGGAGTTCCTGCGGGCGACGGGCGCGGTGCTGTTCGGCGCGGAGGTGGCGGCCGGCGAGCGGTACCTGCTGGCCCGGCAGGGCGCGGACGGCGGCTTCCCGACCTTCGAGCACGGCACCGCCTCCGAGGTGGCGATAACGGCGGCGGCCGTGAACGCGCTGGCCCCCGAGCCCGCGCACCGGCCGGCGGTGGAGGCCGCCGTCCGGTTCGTCGTGGCCCGGCAGGAGGCCGCGGGCCCCTTCGAGCGCAGCTGGAGCCTGAACGAGAGCAACGCCCTGTTCCGTACCGTCCTCGCCCACGATTCCTTCCTGGCCGTGGCGCCGGGGCATCCGGCCCGGGCGGAGGTGGCGCGGGCCCGGGCGCGGGCCGTGTCCCGGCTGCTCGACACGCAGAACGCGGACGGCGGCTGGGGGCACGTGCCGTCCGATCCGAGCGACCCGATCAGCACGGCGTACGCGCTGATCGCGGTGGCCCGGACACCGACCGTGCCGTCCGCCCGGGGTGCGACCGGGCGGGCGGTACGCCACCTGCTTGAGCGGCAGCGGCCGGACGGCGGCTTCGTCTCCCGTCCGGACCAGGCGGGGCCCCGGCCGCTCGCGTACCACGTGCCGCTCCTGACGGACGTGTGCGTGCTGCTCGGCCTGAACCACGCGCGCGCGTGCGCCGCGCGCTGAACCTTCGTAAGGAATGCCATGACCTTCGACGAACTGAAGACCCTGCTCGTCTCGCTCGGTCTCGACCCGGCCGACATCGCCCCGGAGTCCACCCGCGAGGAGGCCGGGCTCGACTCGCTCCTCCTCACCGAGCTCGCCCTCGTGCTCCGCAGGGAACGGGGCGTCCCGGTCCCTGAGGAGGAGCTGTACGCGGCGCCCACGGTCGCGGCGATCGAGGGCCTCGTCCGCCGGTACGCGGGGGTGGCCTGATGCCGGGCCCGACGCCGACGGGGGCGGCGGGCACGGGCCGCGGCACCGGGGCCGCCGTCACCGGCATCGGTCTCTTCACCCCGGCCGGCGCGGACGCCGCGACGACCTGGGAGACCGTCCGTGCCGGGAAGGCCACCGCCGCCCTCGAAGAGCGGGACGGCCTGCGTCATCTCGCCTGCCGCGCGCCCGCCCTGCCCGGGGACCTGGGCAGGGCGGTGACGGTGCGGCGGCCCGACCGGAGCGCGCTGCTCGCGCTGGTCGCGGCGCGGGAGGCGCTCGCCGACGCCGGCCTGGACCCCGCCGGCTGGGACGGGGCGCGGGTCGGCGTGGTCGCCGGGATCGGGGCGGGCGGCGTCCTCACGTTCGAGGCGCAGCGCGAGGTGCTGCGGACGGACGGCCCCGGGGACATGTCCCCGTTCGCGGTGCCGGGTGCGCTGCCGAACTCCGTCGCGGGGCAGCTGGCCGTCGAGTTCGGGATCCGCGGCCCGTCGACGGCGGTGACCACGGCGTGCGCGGCGGGCGCCACGGCGATCGGCGTCGCGCTCGACCTGCTGACTCTGGGCCGCTGCGACATCGTCCTGGCGGGCGGGGCCGAGGCGTCGCTGAGCCCGTTCTACGTCGCCGGTTTCGACCGGCTCGGCGCGCTGTCCCACCGGTTCCACGACCCGGCGGGCGGGCTGCGGCCCTTCGACAGGGACCGGGACGGCTTCGTGATGGCGGAGGGCGCGGGGTTCCTGGTCCTGGAGCGCCCGGCGGACGCCGCCGCGCGCGGGGTCCGGCCCCGGGCGCTGGTCACGGGCTACGGGGCGACGTCGGACGCGCACCACGTGGTGGCGCCCCGGCCGGACGGCTCCGGTCTGACGGCGGCCGTCCGGGGCGCGCTCGCGGAGGCGGGCGCGGTGCCGGGCGACGTCGACCTGGTCAACGCGCACGGGACGGGTACCCCGCGCGGTGACACCGTGGAGGCGGCGGTGCTCGCGGCGCTCCTTCCGCACCGGCCGCCGGTGACGTCGACGAAGGGGGTGACCGGGCACCTGCTGGGCGCGGCGGGGGCGGTGGAGGCGGCGCTCACGGTGCTGTCGCTGGCGGAGGAGACCGTGCCGCCGACCGCGAACTTCGCGGAGCCGGGCGAGGGCATCGACCTGGACGTCCCGACGACGGCCCGGGGGGCCCGGCTCCGCCTCGCGGTCTCCACGTCGGTGGGCTTCGGCGGGCACAACGCGGCGCTGGTGATCACGGCGTCGTAAGAAACGGCGGTCACTTCGTAAGGAACGGCGGTCACTTCACAAGAGGCGACCGTCACTTCACAAGAAGCGACCGTCAGCCGCAGGCGGCGGCCACGTCGTCGGGGTCGACCCCGTCGAGCCGGGCGGCCAGTGCGTGGAGGCGCTCCCGCAGCTCTCCGATTTCCGCCAGGTCGAGCCCGGTGGCGGCGGCGATCCGGCGCGGCACGCCGAGGGCCTTCTCGCGCAGGGCGGTCCCGTCGCCGGTGAGGCGGACGGTGACGGACCGCTCGTCCTCGGGGCTGCGGCGGCGCTCGACGTATCCGGCCGCCTCCAGCCGCTTGAGCAGCGGGGACAGGGTGCCGGAGTCGAGCCGCAGGCGCTCGCCGATCCCCTTCACGGGCAGCTCGCCGTGCTCCCAGAGCACGAGCATGACGAGGTACTGGGGGTAGGTCAGCCCCAGCTCCTTGAGCGCGCCCCGGTAGACGCCGTTGAAGGCGCGGGTGGCGGCGTGCAGGGAGAAGCAGATCTGGTTGTCGAGCCGGAGGAAGTCCTCGTCCATGGGGTCCAGGATACGGGAGACGCGCATCACACGCGATTAAGTTGTGCACAACTGAATCGCGCACTAACAATATGAGGGCAGCACGACACGGCCCCTTCGAGGAACGGAAGAACCCATGGACGCGATCTACACCGCCGTCGCCACCGCCAACGGTCGCGAGGGCCGCGCCGTCAGCTCCGACGGCCGCCTCGACCTCCCCCTCGCCCACCCCGAGGCCCTCGGCGGCAACGGTCAGGGCACCAACCCGGAGCAGCTCTTCGCCGCCGGGTACGCGGCCTGCTTCGCCAGCGCCATGGGCGTGATCGCCCGCCAGGAGAAGATCGACATCTCCGAGGTCTCCGTCACCGCCGAGGTCTCCATCGGCAAGGACCCGGCGGACGGCGGCTTCGGCCTCGCGGTCGTGATGCGCGCCGAGTTCCCCGACCACCTCCAGGGCGAGGCGGGCCTCACCCTGCTGAAGAAGACGCACGCCTTCTGCCCCTACTCGAAGGCCACGCGCGGGAACATCGAGGTCGAGCTCGTCGTCGAGTAGTCCGGCGAGTGGTTTTCTGTTGCTTCCCGCACGCCCCCGGTGGTCATCGACCCACCGGGGGCGTGCGGTTGTGAGTTTTCACGTTCGGGCACGGGGGATTCGTCCGCCGTACGACGGGCAGTCATGGGACGGCCTCCTGGCGGTGGTTCACGGGCGCTCTTCTTGGGGCGCCCGTCGGCCGGCCCGCCCGGCTGCCGCACCCGCACCCGCACCCGCACCCCACCGTCGTACTCACACCGGAGGAGCAGACCCCCCATGGCCGACATCAACCGTCGCCGGTTCCTGCAGCTGACCGGCGGCGCCGCCGCGTTCACGATGCTCTCGGAGAGCATCGCCCGCGCCGCCGCGATCCCGGCGCAGGGCGCCACCGGAACGATCCAGGACATCGAGCACATCGTGGTCCTGATGCAGGAGAACCGTTCCTTCGACCACTACTTCGGGGCGATGAAGGGCGTACGGGGCTTCGGCGACCCTCGCCCGGTGACCCTGCCCAGCGGGAAGTCGGTCTGGAACCAGTCGGACGGCAACAAGGTCACGCTCCCCTTCCGCCCGACCAGCGACAAGCTGGGCATGGAGTACCTCCAGGGCCTCAACCACGACTGGGCGGGCGGCCAGAGCGCCTTCAACAAGGGCAGGTACGACAACTGGATACCGGCCAAGACCAAGGCCACGATGGCGCACCTCACCCGTGAGGACATCCCCTTCCACTACGCTCTCGCCGACGCGTTCACCATCTGCGACGCGTACCACTGCTCGTTCATCGGCGCCACCGACCCGAACCGCTACTACATGTGGACCGGGTACGTCGGCAACGACGGCACGGGCGGCGGTCCCGTCCTGAACAACGCCGAGGCGGGCTACGGCTGGACCACCTACCCGGAGCGCCTGGAGGCGGCGGGGGTCTCCTGGAAGATCTACCAGGACATCGGCGACGGCCTGAACGCGGCCGGCTCCTGGGGCTGGATCAGCGACGCCTTCCGCGGCAACTACGGCGACAACTCCCTCCTGTACTTCAACAACTACCGCAACGCCCAGCCGGGCAACCCCCTCTACGACAAGGCTCGCACGGGCACGAACGCCAAGGCGGGCGAGGGCTACTTCGACGTCCTGCGCGCCGACGTGCAGGCCGGCCGGCTGCCCCGGATCTCCTGGATCGCCGCCCCCGAGGCCTTCTCCGAGCACGCCAACTGGCCCGCCAACTACGGCGCCTGGTACATCGCGCAGGTCCTGGACGCGCTGACCTCGAACCCGGACGTGTGGGCCCGTACGGCGCTGTTCATCACGTACGACGAGAACGACGGCTTCTTCGACCACGTGGTCCCGCCCTACGCCCCGGGCTCGGCGGCGCAGGGCCTCTCCACCGCCCCCACGACGCTCGACTACTTCCCCGGGAAGACGGGCTACGTCGCCGGCCCCTACGGCCTCGGCCCGCGCGTCCCGATGATCGTCGTCTCCCCCTGGTCGAAGGGCGGCTACACCTGCTCGGAGACCTTCGACCACACCTCGGTGATCCGCTTCATGGAGAACCGCTTCGGGGTGCGCGAGCCGAACATCTCCCCGTGGCGCCGTGCGATCTGCGGCGACCTGACCTCGGCCTTCGACTTCACGCGCACGGACCCGCAGCCCGCCCCGCTCCCGCCGACGGCCGGCTACTACCCGCCGGACAGGAACCGCCACCCCGACTTCCTGGCCACCGCCCCGGCCGTCGGCACGATGCCCCGCCAGGAGCCGGGCGCCAAGCCGACCCGCCCGCTGAAGTACGCGCCGTACGTGGACGGCGCGGCGGACGTGGCGGCGGGCACCTACCGCCTCACCTTCAGCGGCGGCCCCGCGGCCGGCGCCCAGTTCTACGTGACCTCGGCGAACCGCACGGACGCCCCGTGGACGTACACGGCGGAGGCGAACAAGTCGATCGCGGACACCTGGAACACCAAGTACAGCAAGGGCCTCACCGACCTCACGGTCCACGGCCCCAACGGCTTCCTCCGCCGCTTCCGCTCCCCCGGCAGGACGGCGGTCCCGGAGGTGACCGCCCGGCACAACGCGGCCACGGGCAACCTGGACCTCACCGTCACGAACCCGACGACGTCCGCCACGACCGTCACGGTCACCAACGCCTACGGGGGCACGCCCCAGACGATCACGGTCCCGAAGGCGGCCACGACCACCCACACGGTCACCCTCGCCTCGGGCCACCACTGGTACGACGTGACGATCACGACCCCCGCGTCCCCCGACTACCTCCGCCGCCTCGCGGGCCACATCGAGACAGGCACCCCGGACATCACGGACCCGGGCATCCTGACGTACTGACCCTCCCCCTCCGCCCCGGCGCCGCACAGCCGACGCCGGGGCGGCGTGCCGCTCCTCGTCGGAGGGTTCACCCTCTCCCGGCCTTCCCGCGTCGCGCCGCCCGGCGCATCCCCCTACGCGGCTGTCAGTCGCCGGCCGTCGGCCGTCCCCTGGGGCAGCGGCAGGTCCTTCGGACGACGCGGGACCAGCAGGAAGAGCCCGTAAGCGGATTCGTCGGGGCCCAGCTCGAAGCGGTTGATCACCTTGCCGAGCGGGTTCCACGCCCGTCCGTCGGGCGTCCGGACGCCGACCGACTGCCGGAGCAGTTCGGACGTCATGCCGTCGAAGTCGACCCAGCGGGCCCGCGCCTGCCGGACGAGCACTTCGCCGACGTACGCACCGAGCTCCTGGAGGATCGGTGCGACGCCGGCCGGGTCGCCCGCCCCCCGCCGCAGACCGTCCACCACGCGGTCGACGATGCGCAGGCTGGCCGCGGAGAAGTCGAGGGGAAGCCGCGTCTTCGCGGTCGTGCGGGTGGCGAACGCGGAGGCATGGCCGCTCATGTCGGCGGCCCGCAGCGTGCGGCTGACTCGGTCCATCGGTCCCACCCCTCGTGTATGAACCGGTGTGTTCCCCCGGTCCCCCTGGCACCTCGGGAGGGCCGTGGATTCCCCACGCCCTCCCCAGAACCCAGCGGGACCGGGCGCCGGATCATCACGGGTTCGGCCTGTGATCCCCGTCACACCTTCGGGCGGGTCCGCTATCGGCCGAAGTCGGGGTCGGCGGAAGTACGTCTGTAGCGACACGGATAGGAATAGGGATCCCCTCCGTCCGCCTGGACACTCCCGCTCATCTGCAGTTCCCCCTGCTCCAGGAGGAACGGCAGAGTCTGATGGTCGTTCTGATGATCGAAACGAAGCACCAGGTAGGGCGGCAGGCCGGGATCTTCGTTGACCGCATGCCATTTCCCTTCGGCCGAACGGCGCGTCACCTTCGCGTCCGGGACGGGCCCGTCCCACGCGACCGGGACGTCCTTGCCGGAAAAGGTGTAGTCGTCACGCAGCCGGATGACGGGCGAGCCGCATTTCGACGCCCCGTCCCACCGGCCGACCAATTCGGAATGCTGCACGGCCTTCGGAAGGACAGGGCGGGGTTCGCCCGCCCCGCAAGCGGTCGAGGCGATCACCGTCAAAGCGGTAGTCGCAAGGCCCGCACCGATGCGAAATATGCCTGGCTTCACGCCTTCTACTTCCAGTCGTCTTGGCGGCGGGGCTGCCCCCAGGGATCCCCGGGGGCAGCCCCGCCGTTTTTCGAGGCGCGTCCCGACCGGTCGACCGGCGGGAACGAGCGCGTCAGCCCGTCATCAGAAGAGGCTGCCCAGGAAACTTGTCACGGTGTCCAGGAAGCTACTCGAATCCTCCGAGGACGACGAGGACGAGGACGAGGACTGCGACGGGGCCTTGGGGTCGTTGAGGTCGACCGTCTCCGTCCACGTGACGTCCTGCGTCTTCGTACCGAAACGCCCCGTTTCGTAATACTTGTTGAGGGGCGTGCCGATGTTCTCGCTCCACCAGTCGCTGTACCCGCCGAGCTCCGGAGCGATATGCGTTCCGGAGTTCATGGTGCTGTCGTTGTTCACATGGAACTGAATGACCGCCGTTCCCGCCTCCTTGTCGACGGACTTGACCGTGTATTCCATGTTGTAGGAACCGAGGAACGCCGCGGACATGTTCGACGTGAAGTCCATGAAGACGGTCTTGGTGTTCAGCGAGTGATTCAGACCGTTGTTCTCCATCGTCTTCGTGTCTTCGTTGTACTTCTGGGCCACCGTCGCACCCAGATTGTAGTTTCCGATGTTGATGTTGTCGGTCGCGATCTCCCGCACGCGCTGGACGTGGTAGTGGTCCATCAGCGACTGCGTGAAGGCGTCGTTCCCGCCGAAGTCCCGCTTCCTGGGTCCGGTGCCCGCGACCCACTCGAATCCCAGGTCCACGCCATTGGGGTTACCGGGCGTTCCGAAGCAGCTGGGGCACTTGTCCCGAAGGATCGGCTCCGCCTTGAGCACGGGGCCGGCAAGCGTGTCGGCGGCCGTCGTGACGGCACCGACCCAGGCGTTGGCGAAGTTGTCGTCCCAGGGGCAGAAGTTGCCTCCTTCGCACCAGTCGCTCCAGTGACCGTCGATCTCGACGCCGCTGATCGGGTTGCCGCCGGTGAAGGCGTAGCGGTTCCCGGTGAAGGGGTCCGATCCCAGCCGCATGTCGGCCAGGGCGCCGTTGTACATGTCCCGGCTGGTGAAGCGGTTCAGGCCGGGGCTGTAGTCGCGGAAGCCCATGTCGTAGGTGCCGCTGGCGGAGTCCCAGCGCTTGGCGTTGAAGCGGTAGGGGTTGTACGCCTCCTTGTCGGGCTGGGCGGTGTCGGGCTTGTCGATGCCGGTGAACTCGGCGTCGTTGTTGTTGCCGTAGGCGGTGTAGCCGTAGGTGGACTTGGTGTCACCGCTGGTGTCGGTGAGGGTCTCGACGTCGGTGTGGCCGTTGTAGCCGTAGACGCCGAGCTCCTCGGAGCCGTCGGTGTTGCGCTTCAGCTGCGTCAGGCGTTCGCCCCACGGGCTGTACTGGTAGGACTTGGTGACCTGGCCGGCGACGGCCTCGTTGAGCACCTCGCTGGAGGTGCCGAGGTAGTTGAAGTCGGTGGTCTTGCCGCCGGTGTCCGTCTTGGACGCCGTGCGGTCCAGGGGGTCGAAGACGTAGGTCGTGGACTTCGTCGTGACCCCGTCGGCCTGCAGCTTGGCGTTCTTGACCACGTGGTCGAAGCCGTCGTAGTCCCGGTCCTCGACCACCTTGCCGCCCGCGACGACCGTGTCCAGTCGTCCGTACGGGTCGTAGTTGTAGCTGTTGGTCGCGGCGCCGATGTTCGAGCTGAGGAGCCGGTTGCGGTCGTAGGTGTAGTTGGTCGTGACGTTCTTGATCGTCTGGGTGACGACGTTGGCGTTGTTGTCGTGGACGTAGGTCTCGGTGCCCGCGGCGCTGCCCGTCTTCACGGACTGGGCGAGCCGGTTGACCGGGTCGTAGGTGTAGTCCGTGGTGGAGTTCAGGTACGCGCCGTGGTTGTCGGCGTTCATCTTGGACGCGACGTCCTGCGCCTGGTTGCCGTTGGCGTCGTAGGCGTAGGTGTGCGAGGAGACCAGGGTGGCGTTCGGCTTCTTCTCGCTCTGGGTCTTGAGCGCGCCGTTCAGGTAGTAGGTGTAGTCGACCGTGTTGCCGTTGGCCTTGGTCTCCTTCAGCCGCAGGCCGCGGTCGGTGTAGGTGTAGTCGGTGACCTTCGGCGAGGTGTCCGAGGCGGACTTGCCGACCTTCACCGTCTTGACCAGTTCACGCAGGTCGTAGACGTACTGCGCGTACTGGTCGGGGTGGGTCGTCGTCTCCTTCTGGCCGTTGGCGTCGTAGGTGAACGACGTGGCCTTCTTCTCGACGCCGGCGAGGGACTCGCTGACCTTCTGGACCTGGTTGAGGCCGGTGTAGGTCATCGTGTACGTGTCGATCTTGGCGCCCGAGGAGCTGTCCGTGATCGACGTCAGGTTGCCGTTGAGGTCGTACGAGTAGGTGAAGTTCTTCTTCTCGTTGTCCGTCTCGGTGACCTGGCGGACGATCTTCACCGCGTCGGCGACGACCTTGCCGGAGGCGTCGGTCGCCAGGGTGATCCTGGACGTGTTCCCCTGCTTGAAGGTGAACGAGCCCAGCGAGACCCAGGTGCCGCCACCGGTGGTCTGGTTGACCGTCTTGTCGGTGGTGCCGCCGCCGTGGGTGACGGTGTACTTCGCCGCCGTGGAGGCGCCCGAGGTCGTCGGGTACTTCGCGTAGGCGGTGTAGCTGCCGTCCTGCGGAACGTTCAGGGTCCAGGTGAACGTGTCCGTCGACGCGCCCGCCGCGTGGGTGCGGTGGCCGTAGCCCTGCTGGCCGGTGGCCGAAGCCGTGGCCCAGGTGCCGGTCGCCGAGACGGTCTGGGTGTCGGAGTCGTCGGCCACCACGACGTGGGCGCCGACCGGCACGCCGTCGTCGGAGCGGGCCTGGAGGCTGCCGTCGGGGTAGTACGCCCAGCCCTGGGTCCGCGAGCTGGAGCCGCCGGCGGAGGTGAGGGTGCGCGAGACCTGCTGGCCGGTCTGGTTGTAGCCGTAGGAGGTGACGATGTCCCACGGATCGGTGGACGTCTTGGTCCAGCCGTTGTCGAAGTAGGTGTAGTCGGTGTCGTTGCGGACCGTCTGACCCGCCGACGGCGGCGCGGAGACCCGCGAGGTGCGGCCGACCGCGTCGTAGGTGGTCTGGGTGTAGACGTTGGGGTCGTTGTAGCGGGCGTCCGCCGGGTCGTAGGGCTGGAACTGCTTGACCGGCCGGTTGAGCTTGTCGTACTCGGTACGGCTGGTGAAGTCGTCCACGGCCGCGGTGGCGGTGCCGCGCGGGCTGATCACCTTGGTGGTGTTGCCCATCTGGTCGTACTCGAACCTGGTCGTCCGGACCGTGGTGCCCTCGTAGGGAACCTTCTGCTCGATGACCTTGCCACGCTCGTCGTAGACGGCCTGGGACTTGTTGCCCTCCTTGTCGGTGCTCTCGACGACCAGGGAGTCCCTGTCGTAGGTGGTGGTGGTGTACTTGCCGGCCGCGTCCGTGACCTTGGTCACCCGGTGGTTGAGGTCGTACGCGGTCTTGCTGGTGTAGTCGGTGGTGTCGGCGGTGGCGTTCTTCTTCGGGTCGATGACCGTGACCGGGTTGCCGACGTTGTCGTACTCGTAGGAGACCTTGTCGCCCTTGGCGTTCACCACCGACACGAGCTGGTAGATCTCGTCGTAGGTGTTGGTGGTGACGTAGTCGTCCGGGACGGAGGTCGTCGCCACGCCCTTGGGCTCGGTCGTGGTCTTGAGGTTGCCGACCCTGTCGTAGGTGTAGCGCGTCGTGCGACCGCTCAGGTTGTTGTCCGGGCCGGTCGTCCCGGTCACCTGGTCCGCGGAGTCGTAGACCGCGGTGGAGACCACGCCGTCCGCGGCGGTGCTGGTGGTGACGTTGTCGTTGGCGTCGTACACCGGGGCCGGGGTGGTGATGAAGACCCCCTGCGCCTGCTGCTTGGGCAGCTTGTTGACCAGCGGACGCCGGAAGACGTCGTAGGTCTGGGTGGTGGTGGTGCCCAGCGCGTCGGTCACCGAGGTGACCTGACCGCGCTCGTCGTAGACGAACGAGGTGGCGTGGCTCTCCGCGTCGGTGATCGTCCTGGGGTAGCCCATGACGTCGAAGTCGGAGTTGACGGTGGCGTTGCCGTTGGCGTCGGTGGCCTTGGTCAACTGCCCGTAGGCGTCGTAGTCGTACGTGGTGGTGTAGTCGTCGGGCACCGAGGTGGTGGCGGCGCCCTTGGGGTCGGTCACCGTCTTGAGGTTGCCGAAGGCGTCATAGCCGAACTGCCACTTGCGGCCCTCCGGGGAGGTCTTGGTGGACAGATCGGCCGAGAAGCCGTCCGCACGGGTCTGGTACGTGTAGACCGTCGGCGCGGTGCCGTTCTTGTTGGCCTCCGCGTCCTTCATCGTCAGCGGGTTGCCGGTCTTCGGGTCGTACGTCCAGGTGGTCTGGGCGCCCTTCGCGTCCTTCATGAGGACGACGTTGTTGTCCGCGTCCCAGGACATGTCCACGGTCTCGGACTTGGCGTTGGTGGCCTTCACCTGGCGGCCGAAGTCGTCCAGGACGTAGTCCGTGACGTGCGACTCGGCGTCGGTGACCTTGGTGTCGGTGAACTTCGTGTTCGTCGTGTCCGCCTGGTAGGCGAACGTCGTGTCGTTGTTCAGCCGGTCCGTGATGGTCTTGGTCCACCAGTGGTACTTCGGGTCGTCGCCGGTCTGCGGGGCGTGGTAGGCCAGCTTGGTGGCGTTGCCCCGGGGGTCGGTGGCCGACACCATCTTGACGTTCTTGTTGCCCTGCGTGGCGTCGTAGACGAACTTGAACACCTTCGGCTGCGAAGAGCCCACGCCGTCGGTGAACTGGCCGAGCAGACCCTTGTCGGTGTACCAGAAGTTGATCTTACGACCGGAGACGTCGGTGACCGACTTGATGTGGTCGTAGATCTTGGAGTTGGTCAGGTTCGAGCCCGTGGCGATGGTGCCGGTGCCCGAGACGTACTCGTAGGAGTTGTCGCCCTTCTTGAAGTAGTCCACCGTCAGCGTCTGCCGCGACGCGGGGTCGGTGACGTACTTCAGGAACTTGGTCGGCTTGTTGTTGGACTTCCGCTCCTCGTAGGTGAACAGCATGGTGTTGCCGTTCTTGTCCACCGTGGAGGTCAGATAGCCGTCGCAGCCGAACAGGAAGCGGGAGCCGTCGGGACGGATCATCGTCCAGGCGTCCGGAACCGGGTCCTTCAGCGGGGTGCAGTCCAGCCCCGCCTTGGCGGCCAGCTTGTAGTGCACACCGGCCGGCGCCTTCCACGAGCTCGTGGCCGAGTCCCAGCGGAACACGTGGGTGGTGCCGTCACCGTCGGGCAGGCGCACCTCGGTGGGGTGGGGGTTGGGGTGGAAGTCCAGCGGTGCCCCGAGCCGGATCGGCCCTGACGCCTGCATGGACCAGCCGTAGCCGGAGACCGTGTCGGAGGTGTCCAGGCTGTTGTAGGCCAGCCGGAAGAACGTGTTCAGGCCCCGGCCGGGGTTGTTGAACGCGTTGTACGACCACACCACGTTGCCGGAGGCCATGTTGTTCATCATGCTGGCGCCGGCGCCGGTGTTCTTGCCGGTGTAGCCGTAGAACTTCTCCAGGCCGAGCTGGTTGGAGGTCGGGTCCTCCACCGCCACGTTCTGGGCCAGGCCCGGGATGCCGGAGGTGCCCGAGGTCCAGGTGCCGGCCGTCTTGTTGTAGACGTCCCAGGTCAGGACGTAGTCGGTGCGCTTGTTGCCGTTGTCCGAGTTGATCGGCGTCTTCACCTGCGCCTGCAGGCTGACCGAGCCACCGGGGGCGACGTTGGACGGCAGGGCCGTCTGGACCTGGTTGCCACCGGTCGTCACGTCCGTGCCGTCGGGCAGCGACCACTTGTAGGTCAGGACGTGATCGGCCGTGTTCCAGGTGGAGGCGGTGGTGTTGGTGAGGGTGAAGTCGACCGTGTAGTCGCTGTTCGGCGTCATGCGGGCCGGGGTCTGCGGCGCGTAGTACGTCGACTCCGTGGTGGAGTCGACGTACGTGACCACGATCCTGGGCGCGAGCCGCGGTTCGGCGCCCTCGGACGACAGGAACAGCGTGCGCTCCTGCGAGGCGGCCTCGTCGGCCATCTTGATGGCCACGCCCTTCTGGGAGGCCGGGGTGGTCACCCAGGACTGCGCCAGCGAGGTGACGTTCCAGTCGTGACGGGCCGGGTCGTTCGTCATCGCCCCGGTGTCGGCCGTCACGGCGCCGAAGTCGCCGCCCTGAACGATCCAGCTCGTGGCACTGTCGGCCTTGACCCAGGTGGCGGCGGCCTCGTCGAAGTCACGCGTCAGCGGCCGCAGCTCGTAGACCGCGCCGGTGGTGTCCTGGGCGGTCTGCGTGGACCACAGGCGCACGTTCGCGTCCAGGACCCGGGCCGTGGCGGGGATGCCCAGGGCCGGGAACTTCAGCAGGGCACGGGTGTCGCCGTAGGTGGCGGAGTTGTTGCCGACGGACAGCCAGTTCTTCGCACCGCTGTCGTCGATGGTGTCGTGCGCGAGGGTGGGCTGCGCCGAGGACAGGGTGGTGTCCTGCGAGGCGGCGAACACCTTCGTCGTACGGCCGGCCTTGGGCAGGCGTACGAGCTGGGTGGGCGCGGCGACGACCTGCCCGTCCTTCGTCTTGACCGCGACCATGTAGTAGTAGGCGCGGCCGTACGGGTCGGGGTCGTCGGCCTTCGTCGGCACCGCGGAGGTGTCGGTGTACGACGTGGTGCCGGGCGCGACCGGGGCCACGAGGGTGGCGGCGGAGGGGGTGAAGGTCTGGCTGACGGACCGGTGGACCTGGTACTCGACGAGGTCGTCGCCGGTCGAGGTGGACGGGTCGTTGTACGTCGACCAGGCCAGTTCCGCGCCGGTGTCGTGGATGGTGGTCGGGGCGGAAAGGTCGACGCCCTGACGGCCGAAGGTCAGCACGAGACGCGGGTAGTTGGCGGTCTCGCCGCCGTACCCGAACTCACTGCCCTCGTAGCGCGGACCGCCCTTGGGGCCGTTCGCGGACTCGTCACCGGCCTTGATCACGAAACCGTTGTTGACGTTCGTGCCGTCGATCCAGGACTGCACGGTCTTGGTGACGGGGAAGGAGTGCCAGGTGTTCAGCTCACCGGGCTGCTTGGTGACCACACCGCCCTTGGTGAACCGGACGGCATCCGCGATCACGGAGGTCGCGGTCGAGACAGGACCGTCACCGAGGACGATCTTGCCGAGGGTGCCGGCCTTGAACGGATGCGAGCCCAGCGTCTTCCACACGCCGGCGGTGCCGGCCTGCTGGTTGACGGTGTAGGCCTTCGTGCCGCCGTCGTAGGTCACGGTGTACGGCGCGTTCGTGGCACGGTCGGAGGCCGGGACGTAGTGCGTCTCGACCTGGTAGGTGCCGTCCTCGGGCAGGCTCGGCTGCCAGGTGTACGTGTCACCCGCGACCGAGTCCTTGTTGTACAGGTAGTCCTGGTTGACCGCGTACTGCGTGTAGGCGGTGTTCCCGGAGGCGGGCCAGGCGCCGACGGCGGCGGTACGGCCGGTGTCGCCGTCGTCGACGACCACCGCCGTACCGGACAGCTCACCGGTGATCGCGTTGGCGTTGTTCCAGGTCGCCCCGGACTCCGTCCACGCCTGGGTGGCGCGGTGCGCCTCCAGCTGGACCTCGGTGTCACCCGTGGTGTGGGTCTGGTCGAAGTACAGCTTCAGGTCGGCCGAATCCAGCTTGGTGCCCGCCGGGATGCTGCCGACCGGGAACCGGATCAGGGCACGCGAGGCGCCGGTGCTCGTGTTGCCGACGGACAGACGCCAGTTGTCGTCGTAGTTCGTCGCCGCACCGTCCGAGGAGATCATCACGTCCTGCGCCGTGGTCGGCGTCGGAGCGATCGAGATCGTCGGGTCGATGGTGACCGGGTACTGCCGCTCCGGGGCGGCCAGCCACTTCGCGTCCGGCGTGACGACCAGGTTCCAGCCCTTGCCCGACTTCACGAGCTTCTGGGTGACGTTCCCGCTGTAGGCGGAGCCGTACGGCGCCTTGGCGTCCTTCTTCGCGTCCGTCATGAACGCCGCCGGAATCACCAGAACAGGGTCGGCGCCCTCACCGAAGAAGGAGACGGAGCCGTCCTTGTTCGCCTTCGGCGTCAGCCCGCCCGCGTCCAGGGTGAACGTGAAGGACACCGGGCCGGACGGCTTCGCGTCCAGGACGATGTTCTCCTTCACCCGGCCCGGACCCACCTGGTACGACAGATCCGCACCGGACACCGCGTCCTGGTACGTGACCGTGTCGCCCTTGGCCACCGGCGCGAGCTTCCCCGCACCCTTCAGACCGAGGGTCACCGCGTGGCCGGTTCCCGACTCGAAGCGGAGCAGCTTGCCCGCGTCCGAACCGAACCAGCTGGACGCGGCGTTGGTCGTGTTGGAGAAGGCGAAGCCCTCGGCGTCGGACGGGACGACCGTCGGGTCGATGTCCTTCCAGGACTTCCCCGCCCGGTAGCCGGTCGGGACGGCCGACACCTCGGCCTGCACCCGGCCGTCGGACAGCTGCCAGTACCGGGCGTTCGCCGTCCGCTTCCCGGTCAGCTCCGCGACCCGCTTCGGCTTCGGCGCCGCCTTGCCCTTCGGCAGCTTCTCCCGGCTCGGCAGCACCGGAGCCCCACCGGTCGACGACGCCTCGGGCCCGCGCGGCCCGTCCTCGTTCCCGTCGTCCGAGAACCAACCCGCGACCGTGTCGAAGACGCCCTTGTCGTCGTCCGTCGCCGGTGACTGCGGAGCCCCATAGGCGACCTGCGGCAACAACGTGCCTGCTACCGCCGACACGACAAGACAGGAGAGATATCTCCTGTACGGAACTTTCACCTCAATACCTTTCGGCATCGACGCACCCGCATCGCCGCACGCGAAATGGGCACGCCGAACGAGCCGGTGCGGCGGTTTCCGCCCGACTTGGAGCAATCCGGGGTGATCGCGCGAAAATACGAGCCACGAGATCACGGGTATTGCAGCGGGCTTTCTAACCACTCCTGCGAGGCCCGGTCAACCCCTGCGACATAAAGGACAATCGACTGGTCGAAGGGGGTGCGGTTCGCCCGATTCTTCCGCTCGCTCGCACTCGGCCGACGGCGTGGTGTATAACCACCCGGTTCATCTACCGACCAACCGAAAGCCGGCTCTCTCATGTCGTCCGATGAACGTACGGAAAGCACAGTGCGGGAGGAGAACGAACACGAGAGCATGGAAGGCCCTCCGGGCCGGCGGGGGCTGCTGACCATCGGCATCGCCCTGCTCGCCTGCTTCGGGCTCGTCGGCTGCGGCACCCTCGACGGCAAGGGCGGACAGGCGTCCTGCACGCTCGCAATCCGCGATAAGCACGTCCAGCGCGCCACCGCCACGGGCGCATTCGGACGTGCCCCGTGCACGGAAGAGACTCAGACCCGGCAGGGATGATTCTCGCCCACCGGATTCCGGATCGGCGATTCGCCCGAAATCTTCATGCGGCTGCGATCCGGTGGCGCGCCGCCGCACAACGGCGCCGATTTCTCCGGGGAGATCGCCCTCCTCAGGCTTGTGCCGACCACCGCCCATTCCCCGGCTTTTCCCCGTACCCGACAAAGGGCCCCTCCACGCTTCCCGAAAACTCTCCTACCCCTGCGCATTCGCCAGGCCCTACCATGAATGCCGCGCCTCCGGGCATCACTCCAGAGGAGCGGGGGCGCGAAGGCACCCGGGGCAGCGTGTCCCGAGGCGAGGAGAAGAACCGATGAAGTCCCGCCCTACCGTGAGAGGCCTCCTACTGGTCCCGGCGGCCACTCTCGCCGCAGGGCTGACACTTGGCGGCTGTACGTCCGCGCCCTCGGACCGCGTCACACGCACGGCTCCCTCCCCCAGCTGGGAGAAGGGAGCCGGCGCACCAGAGGCGGCGGCGTTCATGAAGATCCAGATCCCCCAGGGCGCAACGGAGGTGAAGGGTGCCGTACGGGTTCAGCCGCAGGAGAACGTCCACCTGCTGTCCTTCGTCACCAGCGAGCAGACCGCGGAGGCGATCACCAAGGACCTGCACCCCGACCATCCCCTGGCCGTGGAAGGGCCGTCATCCTCGTCGTTGAGCGGAGAGGGATTCAAGCACCTCGATCTCACTCCGCCGCAAGAGCTCACGAACGTGCGGACGACAAGTGCGTGTCCGCCCTGCGTCGGCGACTCAAGGCGTCGCCACGTCCAAGGCATCGAGATCCACATCGGCGAGGTTCCGGGGGATCGCGTGCGGGTCTACCTGGCGGCGTACTGACCGGCCCGGCACCGAGACCGCTTGACAGAAACGACTGAGGAGAACCGGTGAGGATCAATCCCGTCTTCGTGAGGGGCTCCCTCGGCTCTCTCGTCTCCGCCCTGTTGCTCGCCTCGTGCTCCACCGGATCCCAAGACCGGGTCGCGCGATCCCTACCCGTACTGGGAGCTTCGGGCACTTGGGGCTGGCGGAGCCGCAGGCGTTGAAGGGTGTCCGTTGGGCGGGAGTGTGTCCGCCGTGCGTGAAGGACCACCGCCGTGGCGGCGTCCAGTGGATCGACGTCTACGTGCACGACGTGCCGGGCGGCAAGGCGCGGGTGTACCTCCACGCCTTCTGACGTCCTGGAGGTGCTGAGCGCCGATCCAGTGAGCTCGACGGCCGTCGCGTCCCACGGCACCGCCGCGCTCTCGCCGTCGGTCCGGCCGCGTCCCACTCGTGTGCGCGGGCCTCCGGCCGCCTGAGCACCGGAGTGTCGACAAGGGGACAGGAATTCGGCTCGGTGTGCGGCGTGTCACACCCGGGAGCCGTGGGATCGCCGTGGGATCATCGTCATGGCTTCACACGCGCGTGCCACCGAAAACCCCGGGTCAGAACGGCCCGGGCCCGGAGAGTCAGGCCGGGGGCGCCCGCCTCGCCTCATGGGCGAGGGGTGGACGACGCCTGCGAAAACACCCCTTCAGGGGCATTTTCGCAGGTCAGAACGTTTTTCTTCGGTGGGGCGGGTGGGACTCGAACCCACGGCCGACGGATTATGAGTCCGCTGCTCTAACCGGCTGAGCTACCGCCCCGAACGGTGAGGCGCGTACATGTGTGCGCGCCGTCTGCCGCAGCATAGCCGCTCATACGATCTCCTGCTCCGGATGATCGGCTCTGCTCGTCCATGAAGACCGCGCCGCGCTCCGGATGGTTCCCGGAGACGCGAAAAAGGACCCCGAAGGGTCCTCTTCCGTCTCGCTCCCCCGGCTGGACTCGAACCAGCAACCCTCCGGTTAACAGCCGAATGCTCTGCCAATTGAGCTACAGGGGATCGCGCTCCCCCGACTGGACTCGAACCAGTAACCTGCCGGTTAACAGCCGGCTGCTCTGCCAATTGAGCTACAGGGGATTGCTGCGTTGCACCGATCGGATCCACCTCGGGCCTCCCCGGGCGGCGCTCGCTCGCTGCGAGACATACATTAGCGCAAGCAGGGGGGTGCTCCGCCAATCGGTATCCCCAGGGCCTCCAGGGAAGGATCGCAGCCGTGCGGTACAAGCTGACGTTCGTCGTGGGACTCGCCCTCGGTTACGTGATCGGCACACGGGCCGGACGCGAGCGCTACGAGCAGATGAAGAAGTCCGCCAAGGAGTTCGCCGAGAACCCGGCCGTGCGGAACGCCGCCGAGACCGCCGCCCAGACCGGCCGCCAGGCCGCGGGCAAGGCGGTGCACCTCGTGGGCGACAAGGTCGGCGACCGGCTGCCGTCCTCCGTGACCGACCGGGTCCACGCCCTGCGCGGGCGCGGCATGGGCAACGGCAAGGTCGACGAGGAGGACTGGGGCACCAGCAACACCTGAGCCCCCGCGTGCGGCAGAATCATGTGTCATGGGGATAGTCGCCGGACTGGACAGCTCTGCGGAGTTCACACGCATCGTCGTCTGTGACACGGACACGGGTGCCGTACTGCGGCAGGGGTACGCCGCGCATCCCGGCGAACCGAAGGCCGTCGACGTCGATCCGCAGACCTGGCTGCTCTCGCTCGGGGAGGCCGCCACCGGCGGCCTCCTGGAGGGCGTGGAGGCCATCGGCGTCTCCGCGCAGCAGCACGGGCTCGTGCCGCTCGACGCGCAGGGCGGCCTGGTGCGGCCCGCGCTGGTCCGCAACGACAAGCGGGCGCAGGTCGCCGCCGCCGACCTCGTCGAGTCGCTGGGCGGCCGGCAGGCCTGGGCCGAGGCCGTCGGCAGCGTGCCCGGCGCCGGGCAGCCGGTCGCCAAACTGCGCTGGCTGGCCCGCGCGGAGCCCGAGAACGCCCAGCGGGTCGCCATGGTCCTCCAGCCCCACGACTGGCTCGTCTGGCAGCTCCTCGGCCGCCCCGCCCGCCGCACCACCGACCGCGGCGCCGCCTCCGGCACCGGCTACTGGTCCACGCGGACCGGGGCCTACCGGCCCGACCTCGTCGAGCTGGCGCTCGGCCACCAGGCGGTGCTGCCCGAGGTCCTCGGGCCCTCCGACGCCGCCGGCATCACCCCCGAGGGCCTCCTCGTCTCCGCCGGCACCGGCGAGACGATGGCCGCCGCGCTCGGCCTCGGCCTCGGTCCCGGCGACGCGGTGGTCTCGCTCGGCGCCTCCGGCTCCGTGATGGCCGTGCACCACGAGGCCCTCGCCGACCCCAGCGGCATGATCACCTCCTTCGCCGACGCCACCGGCATGCACCTGCCCGTGGTCTCCACCTCCAATGCCGTACGGGCGCTGCGCGGGACGGCCGAGATGCTCGGCCTGGACAACCTCGACGAGCTCTCCGCCCTCGCCCTGAAGTCGACGCCCGGTGCCTCCGGGCTCGTCCTGCTGCCCTATCTGGAAGGCGAGCGGACCCCGAACCTGCCGCACACCGCGGGCACGCTCAGCGGGCTGCGGCGCGAGTCGATGAAGCCCGAGCACCTGGCGCGGGCGGCGTTCGAGGGGATGCTCTGCGCGCTCACCGACGCCATGGACGTGCTGCGCGGGCGGGGCGTCGAGGTGCGGCGGGTCTTCCTGCTCGGCGCGGCGGCCGCCCTGCCGGCCGTGCAGGCCCTCGCGCCGGCGCTCTTCGGCGCCCAGGTCGTCGTCCCCCAGCCGGCCGACTACGCGGCGCTCGGCGCGGCCCGGCAGGCCGCATGGGCGCTCGGGGTCGCGCGGGGCACGCTGTCCCCGTCCGCTCCCCCGCCGTGGCAGGGCGCGGTCGCGCAGATCCTGGAGCCCGGTGACGATCTGTCGGCGGGACAGGCGGTGCGGCAGCAGTACGTGGCGACGCGGGAGCAGATCCACCCGGGCGCGTTCGGTTCGTAAAGTCTTGCCCCGGGCTCCGCCCGCACCCCTAAACCGAGTCGTAACGCTCCCGGGGTGCGGGCGATAGTAGGAGCCGTGCTCATAAGACTTCTCCGAACCCATCTGCGGCCCTATCGAAAACCCATCGCACTGCTCGTCCTGCTGCAGTTCCTGCAGACGTGCGCGAGCCTCTACCTGCCGACCCTGAACGCCGACATCATCGACCACGGTGTCGTCAACGGGGACACCGGCTACATCCTGCGCTTCGGCGCCCTGATGGTCGGCGTCTCCGTCGTCCAGGTCGTCTGCAACATCGGGGCCGTGTACTACGGCGCGCGGACCGCCTCGGCGCTCGGCCGCGACGTGCGCGGCGCGGTCTTCGACCGGGTGCAGTCCTTCTCCGCCCGGGAGCTCGGCCACTTCGGCGCGCCGTCGCTGATCACCCGTACGACCAATGACGTCCAGCAGGTCCAGATGCTGGTCCTGATGGGGTTCACCCTGATGGTCTCCGCGCCCATCATGTGCGTCGGCGGCATCGTGATGGCGCTCGGCCAGGACGTCCCCCTGTCGGGCGTGCTGCTCGCGGTGGTGCCGGTCCTCGGCATCGCCGTCTCCCTGATCGTGCGGAGGATGCGGCCGCTCTTCCGGACCATGCAGGAGCGGCTCGACACGGTGAACCGGGTGCTGCGCGAGCAGATCACCGGCAACCGGGTCATCCGCGCCTTCGTGAAGGACGGGTACGAGGAGGAGCGCTTCCGCGGGTCCAACGGCGAGCTGACCGCCGTGTCGATGGCGACGGGGCGGCTGATGGCGCTGATGTTCCCGACGGTGATGACCGTCGTGAACGTCTCCAGCGTGGCCGTGGTCTGGTTCGGCGCGCACCGCATCGACGGCGGCGGGATGGAGATCGGCGCGCTGACCGCCTTCCTCGCCTATCTGATGCAGATCGTGATGGCCGTGATGATGGCGACCTTCATGTTCATGATGGTGCCGCGCGCCGAGGTGTGCGCGGAGCGCATCGAGGAGGTCCTCGGGACCGAGACGAGCGTCGTGCCGCCGGCCGAGCCGGTGACGAAGCTGCTGAAGCGCGGGCACCTGGAGGTCAGGAGCGCGGACTTCCGGTACCCGGGCGCGGAGGAGTCGGTGCTGAAGGACGTGGCGCTGGTCGCCCGGCCCGGTGAGACCACCGCGATCATCGGCTCGACGGGCAGTGGCAAGTCGACGCTGCTCGGCCTCGTGCCCCGGCTCTTCGACGCCACCGGCGGCGAGGTCCTCGTCGACGGCGTCGACGTGCGGAAGCTCGACCCCGCCCTGATGGCCAGGACCGTCGGACTCGTCCCCCAGAAGCCGTACCTGTTCTCCGGCACGGTGGCCACCAACCTGCGGTACGGCAAGCCCGACGCCACCGACGAGGAACTCTGGCACGCCCTGGAGGTCGCCCAGGCCGCCGACTTCGTACGGAAACTGGAACACGGTCTGAACGCCCCGATCGCGCAGGGCGGCACCAACGTCTCCGGCGGGCAGCGCCAGCGCCTCGCCATCGCGCGGACGCTCGTGCAGCGGCCGGAGATCTACCTCTTCGACGACTCCTTCTCCGCGCTCGACTACGAGACGGACGCCCTGCTCCGGGCCGCGCTGGCCGAGGAGACGGCGGACTCGACCGTGGTGATCGTCGCCCAGCGCGTCTCCACCATCCGGGACGCCGACCGGATCGTCGTCCTCGACGAGGGCCGGGTCGTGGGCACCGGACGGCACCGTGAGCTGATGGCGGAGAACGAGACGTACCGGGAGATCGTGCTCTCCCAGCTGACCGAGGCGGAGGCAGCCTGATGGCCGGTCCTGGCGGACGCATGATGATGGGCCAGTCCGGTGAGCGGTCCATGGACTTCAAGGGCTCGGGCAAGCGGCTGCTGGGGCAGCTGGCGCCCGAGCGCGGCACGCTCTGGCTGATGCTGATCGCCGGCGTGCTGTCGGTGGCGGCCTCCGTGGTCGGGCCGAAGATCCTCGGCAGGGCGACGGACCTGATCTTCGCGGGCGTCGTCGGGCGGAACATGCCCGAGGGCGTCACGAAGGCGCAGGCCCTGGCGAAGCTCCGCGCGGACGGCGACAGCGGCATGGCCGACATGCTGTCCGGGGTCGACTTCACCCCCGGACAGGGGATCGACTTCGGCGCGGTCGGCGGGGTCCTGCTGTGGGTCCTCGCGATCTACGTGGCGGCGGGCCTGCTGATGCTGGTCTCCACCCGCATGTCGATCAAGGTGATCAACCGGACGGTCTACCGGATGCGGGAGGACGTCCAGACGAAGCTGGCGCGGCTCCCCCTCTCGTACTTCGACAAGGCGAAGCGCGGCGAGGTGCTGTCCCGGGCGACCAACGACATCGACAACATCTCGCAGACGCTCCAGCAGTCCATGGGCCAGCTGATCAACTCGCTGCTCACGATCGTCGGCGTGCTCGGGATGATGTTCTGGATCTCGCCGCTGCTCGCGCTGGTGGCGCTGGTGACGGTGCCGGTCTCGGTGTTCGTCGCGGCGAGGATCGGCAAGCGCTCGCAGCCGCACTTCGTGCAGCAGTGGAAGTCGACGGGCGCGCTCAACGCGCACGTGGAGGAGATGTACACCGGGCACGGCCTGGTGAAGGTCTTCGGCCGGCAGGAGGAGTCCGCGAAGGACTTCCGGGAGCAGAACGAGGCGCTGTACGAGGCCGGGTTCAAGGCGCAGTTCAACAGCGGTGTGATGCAGCCGGTGATGTTCTTCGTCTCGAACATCAACTACGTGCTCGTGGCCGTGGTCGGCGGTCTGCGGGTGGCGACCGGCAGCCTGTCCATCGGTGACGTGCAGGCCTTCATCCAGTACTCGCGCCAGTTCTCGATGCCGCTGACGCAGGTCGCGTCGATGGCGAACCTGGTGCAGTCGGGTGTCGCCTCGGCGGAGCGGATCTTCGAGCTGCTCGACGCGGAGGAGCAGGAGCCGGACGGCCCGACGAGCGAGAAGCCGCTGGACCTCAAGGGCAAGGTGGCCCTGGAGGGCGTCTCCTTCCGTTACGAGGAGGACAAGCCGCTCATCGAGGACCTGTCGCTCGCGGTGGATCCGGGGCAGACGGTCGCGATCGTCGGCCCGACCGGCGCCGGCAAGACGACCCTGGTGAACCTGCTGATGCGGTTCTACGAGGTGACGGGCGGCCGGATCACCCTGGACGGGGTGGACGTGGCGAAGATGTCCCGCGAGGAGCTGCGCAAGGGCATCGGCATGGTCCTCCAGGACACCTGGCTCTTCGGCGGCACCATCGCGGACAACATCGCGTACGGCGCCACGCGCCCGGTGACCCGGGCCGAGGTCGAGGAGGCGGCGCGCGCCGCGCACGCCGACCGGTTCATCCGGACGCTGCCCGAGGGGTACGACACGGTGATCGAGGACGACGGGGCGGGGGTCAGCGCGGGCGAGAAGCAGCTGATCACCATCGCGCGGGCGTTCCTGTCCGATCCGGTGATCCTCGTCCTGGACGAGGCGACCAGCTCGGTCGACACCCGCACCGAGGTCCTCATCCAGAAGGCGATGGCCCGGCTCGCGGCCGGGCGGACCTCGTTCGTGATCGCGCACCGGCTCTCCACGATCCGGGACGCGGACGTGATCCTGGTGATGGAGAACGGCTCGATCGTCGAACAGGGCACGCACGAGGAGCTGTTGTCGTCCGGCGGGGCCTACGCCCGGCTGTACGCGGCGCAGTTCGCGCAGGCGGTCGCCGAGGTCGACTGACCCGGTTGATCGGCTCCGACGTGGCCCGTGTCGCACCGTGTGCGGCACGGGCCGCTTCGCGCGGAGCCCCTAGGGGGTGTCTTGCCGATCAGGCCGGGCTCGCGACGCCTGGCACCGCGCCTCGCCGCGTTGTCGTCAGTCGACAACGCTCCTTCCCCAAGTTCTCGGCTTCGCTCGAACAGGGGAGACCCCACTGCCTCCCTCCTCCGCCTTGCGATGCACGGCACCAGACGCCGCTCCCTGATCCGGCCTGATCGGCAAGACGCCCCCTAGGGCCTGTCTGACCATCCCCGTCGGGTCCGGCCCGCCCGGCGCGCGGCACGCATCGACCCCGCGGAGGCGCTGAGCCGCGCCCGGCCCGCCCCCGGCCCGGCGCCGGGGGCAGGGCTGCTTGAATGGGGAGGTGACCCGAGCATCCCTGGACAAGCAGCCGCACGAAGTCGCCTCGATGTTCGACGACGTGGCGGCGAACTACGACCTCACCAATGACGTGCTCTCCCTCGGGCAGGACCGGCGCTGGCGCAAGGAGGTCGCGAAGGCGGTCGACGCGCGGCCCGCGCAGAAGATCCTCGACCTGGCCGCCGGGACCGCGACCTCCTCGCAGCCGTTCGTGAAGGCGGGGGCGTACGTCGTCCCGTGCGACTTCTCCCTCGGGATGCTGCGGGTCGGCAAGAAGAACCACCCGTGGATGCCGTTCACGGCGGGCGACGGCATGCAGCTGCCGTTCCGGGACGACGTCTTCGACGCGGTCACCATCTCCTTCGGGCTGCGGAACATCCAGGACACCGACCGGGCGCTGCGCGAGCTGTACCGGGTGACGAAGCCCGGCGGCCGGGTCGTCATCTGCGAGTTCTCGCACCCCACCTGGGCGCCGTTCCGCACGGTGTACGAGGAGTACCTGATGCGCGCGCTGCCCCCGGTGGCCCGCGCCGTGTCCTCCAACCCCGACGCGTACGTCTACCTCGCGGAGTCCATCCAGTCCTGGCCGGACCAGCCGACCCTGGCGGGCATGATGCAGAAGGCCGGCTGGTCGAAGGTGGCCCACCGGAACCTGACGGGCGGGATCGTGGCCCTGCACCGCGGCTTCAAGGCCTGACCCCCGCCCTGCCCCCCGCCCATGAACTTCCCCCATCCTTCCCTCGACCCCTCCGGGAGATCCGCCGTGACCGAGCAGCCCCTCTCCGAGCACACCGCAGATGTGATCGTCGTCGGGGCAGGCCCGGCCGGCTCCACCACCGCGTACTACCTGGCCAAGGCCGGACTCGACGTCCTGCTCCTGGAGAAGACCGCGTTCCCCCGCGAGAAGGTCTGCGGCGACGGCCTCACGCCGCGCGCCACCAAGCAGCTCGTCGCCATGGGCATCGACATCTCCGAAGAGGCCGGCTGGCTGCGGAACAGGGGCCTGCGGATCATCGGCGGCGGCGTCCGCCTGGAGCTCGACTGGCCGGAGCTCGCCTCGTACCCGGACTACGGACTCGTCCGCAAGCGCGACGACTTCGACGAGCAGCTCGCCCGCCAGGCGCAGAAGGCCGGCGCCCGGCTGTACGAGCGCTGCAACGTCGGCGCGCCGGTCATCGACGACCGCACGGGCCGGATCACCGGCGTCCACGCCAAGCTCGGCGAGGAGAAGCGCGAGGTCACCTTCCACGCCCCGCTCGTCGTCGCCGCCGACGGCAACTCCACCCGGCTCTCGCTCGCCATGGGCCTGCACCGGCGCGAGGACCGGCCGATGGGCGTGGCGGTCCGGACGTACTTCACGAGCCCCCGCCACGACGACGACTACCTGGAGTCCTGGCTGGAGCTGTGGGACCGGCGCGGCCCGCAGGACCGTCTGCTGCCCGGCTACGGCTGGATCTTCCCCATGGGCGACGGCACGTCCAACGTCGGCCTCGGCATCCTCAACTCCTCGAAGGCGTTCCGGGAGCTGGACTGGCGCGAGGTCCTCAAGGCCTGGTGCGCCTCCATGCCGGAGGACTGGGGCTACACCCCGGAGAACATGACGCAGCCGATCCGCGGCGCGGCCCTGCCGATGGCGTTCAACCGCCAGCCGCACTACACCAAGGGCCTGCTGCTGGTCGGCGACGCGGGCGGCCTGGTCAATCCGTTCAACGGCGAGGGCATCGCGTACGCGATGGAGTCGGGCCAGATCGCGGCCGACGTCATCGTCCAGGCGCACGCGCGCGCGACGCCCGCCCAGCGCGAGCTGGCCCTGCGGAACTACCCGCAGGTCCTCAAGGACACCTACGGCGGCTACTACACGCTGGGCCGCGCCTTCGTGAAGCTCATCGGCAACCCGAAGATCATGAAGATCGCGACCCAGCGCGGCCTGACCCACCCGCTGCTGATGAAGTTCACCCTGAAGATGCTGGCGAACCTCACGGACCCGACCGGCGGCGACGCGATGGACCGCATCATCAACGGCCTGTCGAAGGTGGCCCCGAAGGCCTGACCTCCGCGCCCGGCACGCCGAAGGGCCGTCGCTCCCCCGAGGAGTGACGGCCCTTCGGCATGCTGCGGGGTGGATCAGAGGATGCGGACGGCGCCCGAGGGGGTGTCCCAGTCCATGGAGTGCTGGACCACGCCGCTGGAGGGGTTCTGCGCGCCCACGTACTGGCCGCCGCCGACGTAGATGGCGACGTGGTACGAGCCGCTGCGGCTGCCCCAGTACAGGATGTCGCCCGGCTGCAGGTTGCTCAGGGAGACGGAGGTGCCCATGCTCGACTGCTCGTACGAGATGCGGGGCAGGTCGATGCCGGCCGCGCGGTAGGCGGCCTGGACGAGGCCGGAGCAGTCCCAGGAGTTGGGGCCGGTGCCGCCGGAGACGTACGCGTCGCCGATCTGGGCCTTGGCGAAGGCGACGATCGCGGCGGCGGAGCCGGAGGGGGCCTGCGTCTGGCTGTCGCTCTCGGAGGCGGTGGAGCCGCTGTCCGACGAGGAGCCGCCGTCGTCCGACGAGCTCTGGGTGGAGAGCTGGGTGCGGGCGGCGTCGCGGGAGGCGCGGGCCGCGGCCTCCTGGCGCTCCTGCTCGGCCTTGAGGCGGGCCTCCTCGGCGCGCTCGGCCGCGGCCTTGCGCTCGGCCTCGGCCTTGGCCTTCTTGGCCTCCTTGGCGGCCTTCTGCAGCGCCGAGTCCTCCAGCGACTGGAGGCTCTGGTCGAGGGCCTCCTGCTGGGAGGCCTCGGCGGAGGCGGCGACGGCGCTGGCGAGGCCGCCGGCGGCGTCGAGGGAGCCCAGGGTGGGCATCTCGATGGTCTCGGTCACCGGCTCGGCATTCGCCGGCCCGGCAGCACCGGCCACCGCGATGGTGCCGAGGACGCCACCGGCGACTCCGGCGCGGAGCGCGAGCTTCGAGGCGCTGCGGCGGGGCTTCCGGTGGCTGGGTATGTGAGCGGTGTGGGACATGGGAACAACCGCTATCAGGGCTCGACGGTTCCCTTCAAGAAACGTGGGGTGCGCCACAGTTGGGTTTGGAATCCGCGAATCCGCCCCGGTCGCAACCTTATTGACGCCGTAACGGGCAAATCGGGCATGGCTCATCCGGCCCTTGATCACGGGTTTTCATTGAAACGCCCGAATTGCCCGACGCTTACCACCTCTTGACGCCGATGGCCAAGCCCTCTTCTTTTGAAGCTCCTGTGGCGTGACGCAGGTCACACGTCGCTCGTGAAAACGCGCACGCGTCCACCTCCGTACGCCGGGCCCCCCGACCGGGCGATGGCCGGTTTCTTTACCACTTGGGCGCGTCCACCGCCAATTTGCCTGCACTGGCCATCACTTGATAGAGCGACACCCCTTCCGAGCAGCGATTTCCGGTCCGGATGTCACATCTGGTGATCACCTGCGTGCTTCGCGCAACAAGATCACCTCTCATCCGACTTCATGATCCTTCGCCTGGTGGTGGAGATCACAAAGTCCGCGCTGCACCCCGTGTCGCAGATCACAGACGGGCGGGCATAAGATGCGGTGCAGCTGGGCTTGTGAACTGCCTCACATGGGGGCGATCTTCCACGGCCCGGCGGTGCGGTCCAACGGTCAAGGACGACTGGAAGGAGCGAGGAGCGTGAATGCGTACGCGCCCGTCCTCGTGCTCGGTGCCCTGGGTGCGGGGTTTGCGATCTTCTCCGTGGTCATGGCCACGCTTATCGGGCCAAAGCGGTACAACAGGGCGAAGCTTGAGGCGTACGAGTGCGGCATCGAACCGACGCCCACTCCCGCCGGGGGCGGCCGCTTCCCGATCAAGTACTACCTGACGGCGATGCTCTTCATCGTCTTCGACATCGAGATCGTCTTCCTCTACCCCTGGGCCGTCACCTTCGACGCCCTGGGGCTTTTCGGGCTCGTGGAGATGCTGCTCTTCGTGCTCACCGTCTTCGTCGCCTACGCGTACGTGTGGCGACGCGGCGGCCTGGAATGGGACTGAGGGGCTGAGGGGCACCTATGGGACTCGAAGAGAAACTCCCGAGCGGCTTTCTGCTGACGACGGTCGAACAGGCCGCGGGCTGGGTGCGCAAGGCGTCCGTGTTCCCCGCGACCTTCGGCCTCGCCTGCTGCGCCATCGAGATGATGACCACCGGAGCCGGCCGGTACGACCTGGCCCGCTTCGGCATGGAGGTCTTCCGCGGCTCACCGCGCCAGGCCGACCTGATGATCGTGGCCGGCCGGGTCAGCCAGAAGATGGCGCCCGTCCTGAGGCAGGTCTACGACCAGATGCCCAACCCCAAGTGGGTCATCTCCATGGGCGTCTGCGCCTCCTCGGGCGGCATGTTCAACAACTACGCGATCGTGCAGGGCGTCGACCACATCGTGCCGGTCGACATCTACCTGCCCGGTTGCCCGCCGCGTCCGGAGATGCTCCTGGACGCGATCCTCAAGCTCCACCAGAAGATCCAGTCCTCCAAGCTCGGCGTGAACGCCGAGGAGGCGGCCCGCGAGGCGGAGGAGGCGGCGCTCAAGGCGCTGCCGACGATCGAGTTGAAGGGTCTTCTGCGATGAGTGACGAGACACCCAACCCCGAGAAGGACCTCAGCGCGCAGAACCTGCCGGGCCAGCGCGGGGACCACGGCGAGGAGGTCCGCGTCCAGCACGGCATGTTCGGCGCCCAGAGCGGCGCCGACACCTCCGGCTACGGCGGCCTGGTCCGCTCGATCCGGCTCCCCGGACCGGCCGCCCGCCCGTACGGCGGCTGGTTCGACGAGGTCGCCGACGAGCTGGAGGGCGCCCTGGAGGAGCAGGGCCTCCTGCCCGAGAACGCCATCGAGAAGACGGTCGTCGACCGCGGCGAGCTCACCTTCCACATCGAGCGCGAGCACCTCGTCCGCGTGGCCCGCACCCTGCGCGACGACCCGGCCCTGCGCTTCGAGCTCTGTACCGGCGTCTCCGGCGTCCACTACCCGTCCGACAAGGGCCGCGAGCTGCACGCCGTCTACCACCTGCGCTCGCTGACCCACGGCCGGCTGATCCGCCTGGAGGTCTCGGCCCCCGACGCCGACCCGCGCATCCCGTCCCTCGTCGCCGTCTACCCGACGAACGACTGGCACGAGCGCGAGACGTACGACTTCTTCGGCGTCGTCTTCGACGGCCACCCCGCCCTCACCCGGATCATGATGCCGGACGACTGGCAGGGCCACCCGCAGCGCAAGGACTACCCCCTCGGCGGCATCGCCGTCGAGTACAAGGGCGCCCAGATCCCGGCTCCGGACCAGCGGAGGTCGTACTCGTGAACAGCACCGACGCGTCGTCCGCACGCGAGACCACCGAAGGCGCCGTCTACACGGTGACCGGCGGCGACTGGGAAGAGGTCGTCCAGTCCGCCGCGAAGGCCGACGACGAGCGCATCATCGTCAACATGGGCCCCCAGCACCCGTCCACCCACGGCGTGCTCCGCCTCATCCTGGAGATCGACGGCGAGACCGTCACCGAGGCGCGCTGCGGCATCGGCTACCTCCACACCGGCATCGAGAAGAACCTCGAGTACCGGACCTGGACGCAGGGCACCACCTTCGTCACGCGCATGGACTACCTCACCTCGTTCTACAACGAGACGGCGTACTGCCTGGGCGTGGAGAAGCTCCTCGGCATCACCGACCAGATCCCGGACCGCGCCAGCGTCATCCGCGTGATGCTGATGGAGCTCAACCGGCTCTCCTCGCACCTGGTGTGCATCGCCACCGGAGGCATGGAGCTCGGCGCCACCACGATCATGATCTACGGCTTCCGGGACCGCGAGATGATCCTGGACCTGTACGAGCTGATCACCGGCCTGCGCATGAACCACGCGTTCATCCGCCCCGGCGGCCTCGCCCAGGACCTCCCGCCCGGCGCCGTCGACGCCGTGCGCGAGTTCGTGAAGACCATGAAGAAGAACCTGCCGGAGTACGACAAGCTCGCCACCGGCAACCCCATCTTCAAGGCCCGCATGCAGGACGTCGGCTACCTCGACCTCACCGGCTGCATGGCCCTCGGCGCCACCGGGCCGATCCTCCGGTCGGCGGGCCTCCCGCACGACCTGCGGAAGACCGACCCGTACTGCGGCTACGAGAACTACGACTTCGACGTCCCGACCGCCGACACCTGCGACTCCTACGGACGCTTCCTCGTCCGCCTGGAGGAGATGCGGCAGTCCCTGCGGATCGTCGAGCAGTGCCTCGACCGCCTGGCCTCCGGACCGGTCATGGTCGGCGACAAGAAGATCGCCTGGCCCGCGCAGCTCGCCCTCGGCACGGACGGCCTCGGCAACTCCACCGACCACATCGCGAAGATCATGGGCACCTCCATGGAGGCCCTGATCCACCACTTCAAGCTGGTCACCGAGGGCTTCCGGGTCCCCGCCGGACAGGCCTACGCGGCCGTCGAATCGCCCAAGGGCGAGCTCGGCGTCCACGTCGTCTCCGACGGCGGCACCCGCCCCTACCGGGTCCACTTCCGCGACCCGTCCTTCACCAACCTCCAGGCCATGGCCGCGATGTGCGAAGGCGGCCAGGTCGCCGACGTCATCGTCGCCGTCGCCTCCATCGACCCCGTGATGGGAGGCGTCGACCGATGACCGACCAGATCAGCCTGGGCATGCCCCAGCTCCCCGCCCCCGAGTACCCGGCGGACGTCCGCGCCCGCCTGGAGGAGGACGCCCGGGCGATCATCGACCGCTACCCGGGTTCCCGCTCCGCGCTCCTGCCGATGCTGCACCTCGTGCAGTCGGAGGAGGGCCACGTGACCCGCACCGGCATGCAGTTCTGCGCCGACATGCTCGGCCTGACCACCGCCGAGGTCACCGCCGTCGCCACCTTCTACACGATGTACCGGCGCAAGCCCTCCGGCGACTACCAGGTCGGCGTCTGCACCAACACGCTCTGCGCGGTCATGGGCGGCGACGCCATCTTCGAGGAGCTCAAGCAACACCTCGGCGTCGGCAACGACCAGACCACCGAGGACGGCAAGATCACCCTCGAACACATCGAGTGCAACGCGGCCTGCGACTTCGCGCCCGTCGTGATGGTCAACTGGGAGTTCTTCGACAACCAGACGCCCGAGTCCGCCAAGAAGATGGTCGACGACCTCCGGGCCGGACGCACCGTCGAACCCACCCGCGGCGCCCCGCTCTGCACCTTCAAGGAGACCGCCCGCATCCTCGCCGGCTTCCCCGACGAGCGCCCCGGCGCCGTCGAGGCCACCGGCGGCGCCGGCCCGGCCTCCCTCGTGGGACTGCGCCTGGCGAAGGGCGAGAAGCCACACCACCGAATCGTCCACCCGCGTGGTGAGACCTCCGGACAGGAGGGGGAGGAATGACCTTGGCCGCCGAGATCAACAACAGCAGCCCCGAGAAGCTCCTGGCGCCCGTCCTGTCGGCCTTCTGGGACCAGCCGAACTCCTGGACCCTGGAGACCTACGAGCGCCACGAGGGCTACCAGGGCCTCAAGCGGGCCCTCGCGATGAGCCCCGACGACCTCATCGCGTACGTCAAGGAATCCGGCCTCCGCGGACGCGGCGGCGCCGGCTTCCCCACCGGCATGAAGTGGCAGTTCATCCCGCAGGGCGACGGCAAGCCGCACTACCTCGTCGTCAACGCCGACGAGTCCGAACCCGGCACCTGCAAGGACATCCCCCTCCTCTTCGCCAACCCGCACTCCCTCATCGAGGGCATCGTGATCGCCTGCTACGCGATCCGCTCCAACCACGCCTTCATCTACCTGCGCGGCGAGGTCGTCCCCGTCCTGCGCCGCCTCCACGAGGCCGTCCGCGAGGCCTACGCCGCCGGCTACCTCGGCACGAACGTCCTCGGCAGCGGACTCGACCTCGAACTCACCGTCCACGCCGGCGCCGGCGCGTACATCTGCGGTGAGGAGACCGCGCTGCTCGACTCGCTCGAAGGGCGCCGCGGCCAGCCCCGGCTGCGCCCCCCCTTCCCCGCGGTCGCCGGTCTGTACGCCTGCCCCACTGTGGTGAACAACGTCGAATCCATCGCCTCGGTTCCCGCGATCCTGAACAAGGGCAAGGACTGGTTCACGTCGATGGGGACCGAGAAGTCCCCGGGTTTCACGCTGTACTCGCTCAGCGGGCACGTCGCCTCGCCCGGCCAGTACGAGGCCCCCCTCGGCATCACCCTGCGCCAGCTCCTCGACATGAGCGGCGGCATGCGCCCCGGCCACCGGCTCAAGTTCTGGACCCCCGGCGGCTCCTCCACCCCCATGTTCACCGACGAGCACCTCGACGTGCCCCTCGACTACGAGGGCGTCGGCGCCGCCGGCTCCATGCTCGGCACCAAGGCCCTCCAGTGCTTCGACGAGACCACCTGCGTCGTCCGGGCCGTCACCCGCTGGACCGAGTTCTACGCCCACGAGTCCTGCGGCAAGTGCACGCCCTGCCGCGAGGGCACGTACTGGCTCGTCCAGCTGCTCCGTGCCATCGAGAACGGGGCCGGCACCCTTGCCGACCTCGACAAGCTGAACGACATCGCCGACAACATCAACGGCAAGTCGTTCTGCGCCCTCGGCGACGGCGCCGCCTCGCCGATCTTCTCCTCGCTGAAGTACTTCCGCGAGGAGTACGAGCAGCACATCACGGGCCGGGGCTGCCCCTTCGACCCGGCCAAGTCGACCGCCTGGGCGGACAACCACAAGGAGGTGACCGCATGACCGTCACCACGTCCAACCCCGCGGGCGGCGGCAGCCCGGCCGTACCGCCCGAGGACCTCGTGACGCTGACCATCGACGGCGCCGAGATCTCCGTCCCCAAGGGGACGCTGGTCATCCGCGCCGCCGAACAGCTCGGCATCGAGATCCCGCGCTTCTGCGACCACCCGCTCCTCGACCCCGCCGGCGCCTGCCGCCAGTGCATCGTCGAGGTCGAGGGCCAGCGCAAGCCCATGGCCTCCTGCACCATCACCTGCACCGACGGCATGGTGGTGAAGTCGCAGCTCACCTCGCCCGTCGCCGAGAAGGCCCAGCACGGCGTGATGGAGCTGCTGCTCATCAACCACCCGCTGGACTGCCCGGTCTGCGACAAGGGCGGCGAGTGCCCCCTGCAGAACCAGGCCATGTCCCACGGACAGGCCGAGTCCCGCTTCGAGGGCGTCAAGCGGACCTACGAGAAGCCCATCGCGATCTCCACCCAGGTGCTGCTCGACCGCGAGCGGTGCGTCCTGTGCGCCCGCTGCACCCGCTTCTCGAACCAGATCGCCGGCGACCCGATGATCGAGCTCGTCGAGCGCGGCGCGCTCCAGCAGGTCGGCACCGGCGAGGGCGACCCCTTCGAGTCGTACTTCTCCGGTAACACCATCCAGATCTGCCCGGTCGGCGCCCTCACCTCGGCCGCCTACCGCTTCCGCTCCCGCCCCTTCGACCTGGTCTCCTCGCCGTCCGTCTGCGAGCAGTGCGCCGGCGGCTGCGCCACCCGCACCGACCACCGGCGCGGCAAGGTCATGCGGCGGCTCGCCGCCGAGGACCCGGAGGTCAACGAGGAGTGGATCTGCGACAAGGGCCGCTTCGGCTTCCGGTACGCCCAGCAGCGCGACCGGCTGACCACACCGCTCGTCCGGAACCAGGCGACCGGTGAGCTGGAGGCCGCCTCCTGGCCCGAGGCCCTGGAGGCCGCCGCCCGCGGGCTCGTCCGCGGCCGGACCGGCGTCCTGACCGGCGGCCGGCTGACCGTCGAGGACTCCTACGCGTACGCCAAGTTCGCCCGGGTCGCCCTCGACACCAACGACATCGACTTCCGGGCCCGGATCCACTCCGGCGAGGAGGCCGACTTCCTGGCCTCCGCCGTGGCGGGCCGGGGCCGGGACCTGGACGGCAGCGGGGTCACGTACGCCTCGCTGGAGGCCGCCCCGGCCGTGCTCCTCGTCGGCCTGGAGTCCGAGGAGGAGGCCCCCGCGGTCTTCCTGCGGCTCCGCAAGGCCTGGCGCAAGCACGGCCAGAAGACGTACGCGGTCGCCCCGTTCGCCACCCGGGGCCTGACGAAGGCGGGCGGCACCCTGCTGCCGGCCGCCCCCGGCACGGAGACCGAGTGGCTCGACGCCCTCACCTCCCGGGTCGGCCTCTCCGAGGACGGCGCCGCCGCCGCCGAGGCCCTCCGCCGGGAAGGCGCCGTCCTCGCCGTCGGCGAGCGGCTCGCGGGCGTGCCCGGCGCGCTCACCGCCGCCCTGCGCGCCTCGACCGCCACCGGCGCCCGCCTCGTGTGGATCCCGCGCCGCTCCGGCGAGCGCGGCGCCGTCGAGGCCGGAGCGCTCCCCGCGCTGCTGCCCGGCGGCCGGCCCGCGACCGATCCCCGCGCGCGTGAGGAGGTCGCCGCCGCCTGGGGCGTCCGCGAACTCCCGCACCGCTACGGCCGCGACACCGGCCAGATCGTGGAGGCCGCGGCCGGCGGCGAGCTCGCCGCGCTGCTCGTCGCCGGCGTCGAGGTCGCCGACCTGCCGGACCCGGCACGCGCGCGTGAGGCCCTCGACGCGGCCTTCGTGGTCTCCCTGGAGCTGCGGCCCGGCGAGGTCACCGAGCGCGCCGACGTGATCCTGCCGGTCGCGGCCGTCGCCGAGAAGGCCGGCACCTTCCTCAACTGGGAGGGCAGGGCCCGGCTCTTCGAGGCCGCGCTCAAGCCCGAGCAGATGACCCGGCCCCTCGCACCGACCGACGCCCGCGTGCTCCACATGCTGGCCGACGCCCTCGACGCCCACCTCGGCCTGCCCGACCTGCGGTCCGTGCGGCGGGAGATGGACCGGCTCGGCGGCTGGACCGAGGAGCGGGCGACCGAGCCCGCCTCGCCCGGCCAGTCGGCGCCCCGGCCCGGCGACGGCGAGGCCGTCCTCGCCGGACACCGGCTCCTCCTCGACCTCGGCAGACTCCAGGAGGGCGACGCGGCCCTGGCCGGCACCCGGCACGCGGCGGTCGCCCGGCTCTCCGCCGCCACCGCCGCCGACACCGGCGTCAAGGACGGCGACGTCCTGGAGGTGACCGGCCCCGCCGGCTCGGTCGCCTTCCCGCTCCAGGTCACCGAGATGCCCGACCGGGTCGTCTGGCTCCCGCTGAACTCGGCGGGCCGGGGCGTCCTCTCCGACACCGGCGCCCGCCCCGGCGACCTGGTCCGCATCGGCCCGGCGACCCCGCAGGAGGTGCAGGCATGACCCCGAACGTCCTCGCCGCCGAAGACCTGTCCATGTTCGGCACGGACCCCTGGTGGCTCGTGCTGGTCAAGGCCGTCTTCTGCTTCGCCTTCCTGATGGTCACCGTGCTCTTCTCCATCGTGTGGGAGCGCAAGGTCGTCGCCTGGATGCAGCTGCGCATCGGCCCCAACCGGCACGGCCCCTGGGGTCTGCTCCAGTCCCTCGCGGACGGCATCAAGCTGATGCTCAAGGAGGACGTGGTCGTCCGGCGGGCCGACAAGGTCGTCTACGTCCTCGCGCCGATCGTCGCCGCGATCCCCGCCTTCATGGCGATCGCCGTGATCCCCTTCGGCCCGGCCGGCAACGAGGTCTCGATCTTCGGGCACCGGACCGCGATGCAGCTCACCGACCTGCCGATCGCGATGCTGTACGTCCTCGCGGTCGCCTCCGTCGGCATCTACGGCATCGTCCTCGCCGGCTGGTCCTCCGGCTCCACGTACCCGCTGCTCGGCGGCCTGCGGTCCTGCGCGCAGATGATCTCGTACGAGATCGCCATGGGCGCGGCCTTCGCCTCCGTCTTCCTCTACTCCGGGTCGATGTCGACCTCGAAGATCGTCGAGGCGCAGGCGGACCGCTGGTTCGTGATCCTGCTGCCGGTGTCGTTCATCATCTACATCGTCACGATGGTCGGCGAGACCAACCGCGCCCCGTTCGACATGCCGGAGTCCGAGGGCGACCTCGTCGGCGGCTTCAACACCGAGTACTCGTCCATCAAGTTCGCGATGTTCATGCTCGCCGAGTACGTGAACATGGTGACGGTCTCGGCCGTGTCGGTGACCCTCTTCCTGGGCGGCTGGCGGGCCCCCTACCCGGTCTCCACCTTCTGGGAGGGCGCCAACCACGGCTGGTGGCCGATGCTCTGGTTCGTGATCAAGGTGCAGCTCCTGCTGTTCTTCTTCATCTGGCTCCGCGGCACCCTGCCCCGCGTCCGCTACGACCAGCTGATGAAGCTCGGCTGGAAGGTCCTCATCCCGGTCGCCGTGGTCTGGCTGATGCTGGTCGCCACCGTCCGCGCGCTGCGGAACGAGAACATCGCCTTCTCCAACATCGTGCTGTACGTGGCCGGTGCCGTCCTCGCCCTGCTCCTCCTCTCCTTCGTGGCGGACGCGCTGCGCGACCGGAAGGCGAAGGGGACCGCGGCCGGTCCCGCCGAGGAGCGGTCCTTCGACCCGATGGCCGGCGGCTTCCCCGTACCGCCCAAGCCCGGACAGTCCCTGCCGCCCGTGCCGCGGCGCAGGTCCCGGTACGACAGGGATCTCGTTGTCAGTGGTGGCCCCGATACTGCTACCGAGAGTGACGAAAGGGGGACGGACGGTGTCTGATTTCCAGAATCCGGTGGCCGGCTTCGGCGTGACCTTCAAGGCCATGTTCAAGAAGCGGCTGACCGAGCAGTACCCGGAGCAGCAGAAGACGACGGCGCCCCGCTTCCACGGCCGGCACCAGCTCAACCGTCACCCCGACGGTCTGGAGAAGTGCGTCGGCTGCGAGCTGTGCGCCTGGGCCTGTCCCGCCGACGCCATCTACGTGGAGGGCGCGGACAACACCGACGAGGAGCGCTACTCGCCGGGCGAGCGGTACGGCCGCGTCTACCAGATCAACTACGCCCGCTGCATCCTCTGCGGACTGTGCATCGAGGCGTGCCCCACGCGCGCGCTGACGATGACCAACCAGTTCGAGCTGGCCGACTCCTCCCGCGAGAACCTGATCTACACCAAGGAGCAGCTCCTCGCGGGCCTGGAGGAGGACATGGTCGACACCCCGCACGCGATCTTCCCGGGCATGACCGAGCAGGACTACTACCGGGGGCTCGTCACCGAGGCGGCGCCCGGCACGGTCCGTCAGGTCGCCGTGTCCAAGGGGGAGAAGGGCGAGCCGGAGGGGGCGGACGCATGAGCGCGAACCTCGCGGCGTACACCACGTCCACCGGTGAGGCCTTCCAGTTCTGGGTCCTCGGCACCGTCGCCGTCGTCGGCGCGCTGTCCACGATCCTGATGAGGAAGGCCGTGCACTCCGCGCTCTCCCTCGCCGGCACGATGATCGTCCTCGCGGTCTTCTACCTGGCGAACGGCGCGTACTTCCTCGGCATCGTCCAGATCGTCGTCTACACCGGCGCGATCATGATGCTCTTCCTCTTCGTCGTCATGCTGGTCGGCGTCACCGCCGCGGACTCGCTGAAGGAGACCCTCAAGGGCCAGCGCTGGCTGGCCGTCGCCTGCGGTCTCGGCTTCGGCATCCTGCTCGCCGCCGGCATCGGGAACGCCTCGCTGACGGAGTTCACCGGCCTCGGCACGGCCAACAGCGCCCACGGCGGGAACGTCGAGGGCCTCGCCGCCCTCATCTTCACCAAGTACGTCTTCGCCTTCGAGATCACGGGCGCGCTGCTGATCACGGCGGCCGTCGGCGCGATGGTGCTCACCCACCGGGAGCGGACCGAGCGGGCCCGCACCCAGCGCGAGCTGTCCGAGCAGCGCGTGCGCGAGGGCAAGCACGTCCCGCCGCTGCCCGCGCCCGGCGTGTACGCCCGGCACAACGCCGTGGACATCGCCGGTCTGCTGCCCGACGGCACCGCGTCGGAGCTCACCGTCATGCGGACCCTGCGCAAGCGGGGCCAGATCCGGGACGTGTCCACCGAGGCGATGGCCGACCTCAAGGCCCTGGAGCAGCGCTCCGAGGAGCGGCTCGGCCGGGACCGGGACGAAGAGGAGGCCACCCGGTGAACCCCGTCAACTACCTGTACCTCGCGGCCCTGCTGTTCACCATCGGTGCGGCCGGGGTGCTGATCCGGCGCAACGCGATCGTCGTCTTCATGTGCGTCGAGCTCATGCTCAACGCCTGCAACCTCGCGTTCGTCACGTTCTCCCGCATGCACGGCAACCTCGACGGCCAGATCATCGCCTTCTTCACGATGGTCGTCGCCGCCGCGGAGGTCGTCGTCGGGCTCGCGATCATCGTGTCCGTCTTCCGTGCCCGCCACTCGGCCTCGGTCGACGACGCCAGCCTGATGAAGCTGTGAGGGGCTGACCGTGGAAAATCTCATTGCGCTGCTCATCGGGGCACCCCTGCTCGGCGCGGCGGTGCTGCTCCTGGGCGGGCGGCGGCTCGACAGGTCCGGGCACTGGCTCGGCACGCTGCTCGCGGCCGTGTCCTTCGTGATCGGCCTGGCGCTCTTCGCCGACATGCTCGGCAAGGGCGCCGAGGACAGGGCCCTGCACCAGCGGCTCTTCACCTGGATCCCCGTCGAGGGCTTCCAGGCGGACATGGCGTTCCAGCTCGACCAGCTGTCGATGACCTTCGTCCTGCTGATCACCGGGGTCGGCACGCTCATCCACGTCTACTCCATCGGGTACATGGAGCACGACGAGCGCCGCCGCCGGTTCTTCGGCTACCTCAACCTGTTCGTCGCGGCGATGCTCCTGCTCGTCCTCGCCGACAACTACCTGCTGCTGTACTTCGGCTGGGAGGGCGTCGGCCTCGCCTCGTACCTCCTGATCGGCTTCTGGCAGCACAAGCCCACCGCGGCCACCGCCGCGAAGAAGGCCTTCCTGGTCAACCGGGTCGGCGACATGGGCCTCTCGATCGCCATCATGATCATGTTCACCACCTTCGGCACCTTCGCCTTCGGGCCGGTGCTCGACGCGACCGGCCAGGCGTCCGAGGGCAAGCTGACCGCGATCGGTCTGATGCTGCTCCTCGCCGCCTGCGGCAAGTCGGCCCAGGTGCCGCTGCAGTCCTGGCTCGGGGACGCGATGGAGGGCCCGACCCCGGTCTCGGCCCTCATCCACGCGGCCACGATGGTGACCGCCGGTGTCTATCTGATCGTGCGCTCCGCCGACATCTTCAACGCGGCGCCGGACGCGCAGCTCGTCGTCACCGTGGTCGGCGCGGTCACGCTCCTCTTCGGTGCGATCGTCGGTTGTGCCAAGGACGACATCAAGAAGGCGCTGGCCGGTTCGACGATGTCGCAGATCGGATACATGATCCTGGCGGCCGGCCTCGGCCCCATCGGCTACGTCTTCGCGATCATGCACCTGGTGACGCACGGCTTCTTCAAGGCCGGGCTGTTCCTCGGTGCCGGTTCGGTCATGCACGGCATGAACGACGAGGTCGACATGCGGAAGTACGGCGGCCTGCGGAAGTACATGCCGGTCACGTTCGTCACCTTCGGCCTCGGCTACCTCGCGATCATCGGCTTCCCGGGCCTGTCCGGCTTCTTCTCCAAGGACAAGATCATCGAGGCGGCCTTCGCCAAGGGCGGCACCGAGGGCTGGATCCTCGGCGCGGTCACCCTGCTCGGCGCCGCCATCACCGCGTACTACATGACCCGCGTGATGCTGATGACCTTCTTCGGGGAGAAGCGCTGGCAGCCGGCGCCGGACGCCGACAAGGCGCCCAGCGCCGAGCCGGCCGCCGAGCACGAGGCGGGCGCCATGCCCCACCCGCACGAGTCGCCCAAGTCCATGATCATCCCGATGATCCTGCTGGCCGTCGGCTCGGTCGCCGGAGGCGCCGTCTTCGAGTTCGCCGGATTCGTCGAGTGGCTGGAGCCGGTCACCGGCTTCGAGCACGGCCACGCGCCGATCAGCGCCGCCGCCGTCACCGCCGCCACCGTCGCCGTCATGGTGATCGGCGTCGGCCTCGCGTACCTCCAGTACGGCCGCCGGCCCGTCCCGGTGGTCGCCCCGCGCGGCTCGCTCCTCACCCGGGCCGCCCGCCGCGACCTGCTCCAGGACGACTTCAACCACGCCGTCTTCGTCACCGGCGGCACGCACCTGACCCGCTCGCTGGTCTACGTCGACCACAGCCTGGTCGACGGCGTCGTCAACGGCACCGCGGCCGCCTTCGGCGGACTCTCCGGCCGGCTGCGCAAGCTCCAGAACGGCTACGCCCGCACGTACGCGGTCTCCATGTTCGGAGGTACGGCGGTGCTGATCGCCGCGACCCTGCTGATGAGGGCGGTGTGACTCCCATGTCCCCAGTGGTCAACGCGGGCTTCCCGCTCCTCACGGCGACGGCGCTGCTGCCGGCGGCCGGCGCGGTCCTCACCGCCGCCGTCCCCGCCGCCCGCCGCACCGCCGCCAAGTGGCTGGCGCTGCTCGTCTCGCTCGCCACGCTCGTGCTCGCCGCCGTCGTCTTCGCGCGCTTCGAGCCCGGTGGCGACCGCTACCAGCTCGTCGAGTCGCACTCCTGGATCAAGGACTTCGGCGTCCGGTACGAACTCGGCGTCGACGGCATCGGCGTGGCGCTCATCGCGCTCACCGCCCTGCTGATCCCCTTCGTGATCCTGGCCGGCTGGCACGACGCCGACCCCATGGAGACGTCCTCGAAGCGGTGGCGGCCGACGCAGGGCTTCTTCGCCCTGATCCTCATGGTCGAGGCGATGGTGATCCTCTCCTTCGAGGCCACCGACGTCTTCCTCTTCTACATCCTGTTCGAAGCCATGCTCATCCCGATGTACTTCCTCATCGGCGGCTTCGGCGACCGCGCCCACAGCGGCTCCGACGAGAACGCGGCGGCCCAGCGCTCGTACGCGGCGGTCAAGTTCCTCCTCTACAACCTCGTCGGCGGCCTGATCATGCTGGCCGCCGTCATCGGGCTCTACGTGGTCGCGGGGAACTTCTCGCTCACCGAGATCGCCGAAGCCAGGGCCAACGGCTCGCTCGACATGGCGACCAGCACCGAGCGGCTGCTCTTCCTCGGCTTCTTCTTCGCCTTCGCCGTGAAGGCGCCGCTCTGGCCGCTGCACACCTGGCTGCCGAACGCGATGGGGGAGGCCACCGCCCCGGTCGCCGTCCTCATCACCGCCGTCGTCGACAAGGTCGGCACCTTCGCGATGCTCCGCTTCTGCCTCGGGCTCTTCCCCGAGGCGTCGAAGTGGGCCACGCCCGCGATCGTCGTCCTCGCCCTGATCAGCATCGTCTACGGCGCGCTGGTCGCGGTCGGCCAGCGGGACATCAAGCGCCTGGTCGCCTACGCCTCGATCTCGCACTTCGGCTTCATCATCCTGGGCATCTTCGCGATGACCAGCCAGGGCCAGTCCGGCGCCACGCTCTACATGGTCAACCACGGCGTCTCCACGGCCGCGCTCATGCTCGTCGCCGGCTTCCTGATCTCCCGGCGCGGCTCGCGGCTCATCGCCGACTACGGCGGTGTGCAGAAGGTCGCCCCGGTGCTCGCCGGCACCTTCCTGATCGGCGGCCTCGCGACCCTGTCGCTTCCCGGACTCGCCCCGTTCGTCAGCGAGTTCCTGGTACTGGTCGGCACGTTCGCCCGGTACCCGGTGGCCGGGATCATCGCCACCACCGGCATCGTCCTCGCCGCGCTCTACACCCTCGTCCTGTACCAGCGGACGATGACCGGGCCGGTGAAGGAGGAGGTGCGGGCGCTGCCCGACCTGCGGGCGCGCGAGCTGGCCGTGGTCGTCCCGCTGATCGCCGTCCTGATCTTCCTCGGGGTCTTCCCGAAGCCGCTGACGGACGTCGTCAACCCGGCCGTGCGGCACACCCTGTCCGACGTCCGGCAGAAGGACCCCCAGCCCCAGATTCAGAACGTGGAGGCGGCCAAGTGAGTTCCATGGCTGTCCACAGCTTGTGGACGACAGCTGCCGGGCCGCTGGACAAGATCCCGGCACCCCACATCGAGTACACACAGCTCTCGCCCGTACTCATCGTGCTCGGCGCCGCGCTCGTCAGCGTCCTCGTCGAGGCCTTCGTGCCCCGCAAGGCCCGCTACCACAGCCAGGTCTTCCTGTCCGTCCTCGCGCTCGCCGCCGCCTTCGCCGCGATCGTCGGCCTGGCGGCGGGCGGTTACGGCTCCACCAAGGCCCACATCGCGGCCATGGGAGCCGTCGCCGTCGACGGACCCGCCCTCTTCCTCCAGGGCACCATCCTCCTCGCCTCCATCGTGGCGGTCTTCACCTTCGCCGAGCGCAGGCTCGACCCGGCCGACCACGGCCACAAGGTCGACTCCTTCGCCGCCGAAGCCGCCGCCGTCCCCGGCAGCGACCAGGAGAAGGCCGCCGTCAAGGCCGGGTTCACCACCACCGAGGTCTTCCCGCTCGCGCTCTTCGCGATCTCCGGCATGCTGGTCTTCCCGGCCGCCAACGACCTCCTGACGCTCTTCGTCGCCCTGGAGGTCTTCTCCCTCCCGCTGTACCTGCTCTGCGCCGTCGCCCGCCGCAAGCGGCTGATGTCGCAGGAGGCGGCCGTCAAGTACTTCCTGCTCGGCGCCTTCTCCTCGGCCTTCCTGCTCTTCGGGATCGCCCTGCTCTACGGCTACGCGGGCTCCGTCTCGTACGCCACCATCGCCCGCGTCGTCGACGGCTCCATCGGCGCCGTCGACCCGGCGCTCGCCGACACCATGGGCAACGACGCGCTGCTGCTCATCGGCTTCGCCATGGTCCTCATGGGGCTCCTCTTCAAGATCGGCGCCGTGCCGTTCCACATGTGGACCCCGGACGTCTACCAGGGCGCCCCGACGCCGGTCACCGGCTTCATGGCCGCCGCGACCAAGGTCGCCGCGTTCGGCGCGCTGCTCCGCCTGCTGTACGTGGTGCTCCCGGGCCTCACCTGGGACTGGCGCCCGGTCATGTGGGGCGTCGCCATCGTCACCATGCTGGGCGGTGCGATCGTCGCCATCACCCAGACCGACATCAAGCGGCTCCTGGCGTACTCGTCGATCGCGCACGCGGGCTTCCTGCTCGCGGGCGTCATCGCCGCGACCCCGAGCGGGATCTCGTCCGTCCTCTTCTACCTGGGGGCGTACTCCTTCGTGACGATCGGCGCGTTCGCCGTCGTCACCCTGGTCCGGGACGCGGGCGGCGAGGCCACCCACCTGTCCAAGTGGGCCGGGCTCGGGCGCCGTTCGCCGCTCGTCGCGGCGGTCTTCGCGGTCTTCCTGCTCGCCTTCGCCGGCATCCCGCTGACCTCCGGGTTCTCCGGGAAGTTCGCGGTCTTCAAGGCGGCGGCGGACGGTGGCGCGGGCGCCCTCGTGGTGGTCGGTGTGATCTCCTCGGCGATCGCCGCGTTCTTCTACATCCGGGTCATCGTGCTCATGTTCTTCAGCGAGCCGAAGGCGGACGGCCCCACGGTCGCCGTGCCCTCGGCCCTGACGAGCATCACGATCACGGCGGGCGTCGTGGTCACCCTGGCCCTCGGCCTCGCCCCGCAGTACTTCCTGGACCTGGCGAACCAGGCGAGCACGTTCGTCCGGTAGCCCGGACGGTACGCGCGAAGGGCCCGGCTCGGGGGCGAGCCGGGCCCTTCGCGTACGGGCTCAGGGCGAGGGGACGATCCGGCCGCCGGGCCCGACGCCTCCTTCCGGCCCGGTGACCTGGTGGAGGGGTTCGGCGGCTGGCGCACCCATGTCG